>JBKJZM010000001.1:0-2927 GCA_046715295.1 Gemmatimonadales bacterium
CAGCCGCTACGCTTCCTTTCAATGCAGTTCTCCAGGCAAGAGGGCGTCCACCAGCTCGTCGATCGATCCCGCGGTGCGACACGACCGCCCGGGTCCCGGACCGGAGGGCGCGAGCAGCACCACCTCCATTCCCGCCGCCCGGGCTCCCACCACATCCACCTCATACATGTCGCCGACGTACAACGCCTCCTCGGCAGCGATGCCCAGCGCGTCGAGTGCCGCCCGGAAGATCGCGGGGTCGGGTTTCTCGACCCCAACCAGGCCCGAATCGATGACCACATCGAAATAGTCGCGCAGGCCGGCCACGGTGAGCGCCTGCTCTACCCGTCCGTCGCTGTTCGACACGATGCCGAGCCGGATCCCGGCGGCGCGGAGCCGAGCCAAAGCCTCGTGGGTGCGCTCGCGGACCGAGCACCAGAGATGTCGCTCGCGATGCAGCTCGTACAGGCAATCGCGCACCTCGCGCATTCGCTCGGCCGGCACGCCGCTGAATCGGAAGAGGGCTTCAAGATAGGTGGAGGCACGCTCGGTGTCGTTGCCCGACGCGCGCTCCATCGCCTGAGACGCTTCGGGCGCATGCGATGCCAGGAGTGCGCCGGTCAGCGGGAAGCCGAGCGCCGCTCCCACCGCGCGGGCCATCCGGGGATAGTCCAGGAACAGGAGCGTGTTCCCGGCGTCGAAGAGAACGGCTCGAAGGCTCAACGGAACCGGAGGAGCGCGCCCAGGCTTTCGATCGAATCCCGGGCCTCCGGCTCATAGACTACGTTAACATCCACTTTCTGCCGCAGCGCTTCCTCTATCGCGTCGTCCACGATGTCGAGCACCGGAATCGGGTCGCCCTCGCCGCGGCATTCCCGTTCGGTGAGCGCCAGGCGGCCGGAGTCACCGCAGCGAAAGCCGCCCTCGCTCGAGTCGGCGTTCACCAGCAGCGAGCGCACCTGGCCCCGCGACAGGGCCTTGAGCGTCGGAGCCAGCCCGTTGACCCCCCACCCGGTGCCGACCCCCTCCAGCATCTCGTGCACCAGGGTCCGCTCCGAGGCGCGCTCGTACCCTTCTCGTACCGCGAGCGTGGCGGAGTGAACCGACGCCAGAGTGGCATCCTTCGGATTCAGCCGCACGGTGCCGATCACCCGCTCGGCCAGATAGGAGTGGAGGAACGGCTCCACCGCTCCGGCGTCCGCGCCGGTGCCCGCGAGCACGATGCCGTGGGCCGGGTGTCGCCGGTCCATGGCGAACAGCTCCCGGGCGATCGCTTCGTAGTGCCGCTGCTTCTCCTGCCGGATCCGGTTGTTGTAGGTATGCTCGCCCCAGCCGCTGGTCCCGTCCTGGTCGCCATGAAAGCGCTTCCCCCGGGTGCTGTCGGCCCGGATTCCGGGCAGCTCGTGCGAATCGTGGGCGGTCACCTCGAAGAACCGGGCCTTGCTCCGGTCGAGCACCACGGTGAGCAGCCGGCCGAATTCGTCTTCCACCGACGCCAGCTCGCGTACCAGCGGGCTGGTATCCACCGAGAGCCGGGAGCGATGGACCACCGGGAGGGCCACGGTCTCGAACAGGCCGATGCCCTCGCAGGCGAAGATGGCCAGGCCCTGGGTGTGCGGCAGGTTACCCGGATTCCGGAGGAACTGCTGCACCCGGTCCAGGTCACGGGCGACTTCGTCGGCGATGCGGCGCTCCAGCTTGAGCCGAGGTAAGGCCTGAAGGGCGGCCTTCACCCGGTTCTTGACCTTGATCAGGTACTTGCCGCGCGAGCGGTCGCGGGGCTCCAGCTTCAGGTAGCAGGTGACCACCCGGTGCTCGCCGGGCTCAACGTGGGTGAGCCGTTCCAGCAGCTCGGGCGACGGGAACGCACCAGTCCCCTTCGGCTGCGTGCCATTCCCATTCACCTCTTCTCGTCCCCTCGCCTTTTTGCTCCGGGCGAGCTCTTCCCGACCCTTAAAAGAAGATCGGTTCGCGGTAGCTCCCATAAATTTCCTCGAGCACATGCCGGATCTCGTAGAGCGTGCAGTAGGCCCGCGCGCAATCCAGCATGGCTGGTATGATGTTCTCGTCGTTGGTGGCGGCCCGGCCAAGCGCCTCCAGCCGCTGGGCCACCAGTTCAGGATTCCGCTGGGCCCGGAGCCTGGTGATGCGCTTGCACTGCGTCACCTCGGCCTCGCCGCCCACCCGGAGGATCTCGACTGGGGCCTCCCCCTCTTCCACGAAGTCGTTCACTCCCACGATCGTTCGACGCCCCTGCTCCAACTCGGCCTGGAATCGCATGGACGAGTGGGCAATCTGGCGCTGGAACCAGCCCGACTCGATCGCCTTCACCACGCCGCCCTGGGCCTCGATCTCGGCGAACAGCCCCTCGGCCTCACGCTCCAGCCCGTCGGTCAGCGCCTCCAGATAGTACGATCCGCCCAGCGGGTCGGCCACGTTGGGGATCCCGGTCTCACAGGCCAGGATCTGCTGGGTACGCAGGGCGATGCGGACGGTTTCCTCGGTGGGCAGCGCCAGGGTCTCGTCCAGCGCGTTGGTGTGGAGCGACTGGGTCCCGCCCAGTACCGCGGCCAGCGCCTGGTAGGCCACCCGGACCACGTTGTTGTGCGGCTGTTGCGCGGTCAGGGTGACGCCGGCCGTCTGGGAGTGGAACCGCATCTTCCAGCTGCGCGGATCCCGGGCGTCGTAGCGGTCGCGCATGTGCCGGGCCCAGATGCGGCGCGCGGCGCGCAGCTTGGCGATCTCCTCGAAGAAGTCGTTGTGGATATCCCAGAAGAACGAGAGCCGGGGTCCGAAGCTGTCCACGTCCAGCCCGCGGGCCACGCCGTGCTCCACGTAGCAGAACCCGTTGGCCAGGGTGAACGCCAGCTCCTGTGCCGCCGTGGCTCCCGCCTCGCGGATGTGGTACCCGGAGATCGAGATGGTATTCCAGTTCGGGGTGTGCTCCG
>JBKJZM010000002.1:0-5955 GCA_046715295.1 Gemmatimonadales bacterium
AGGACCTCAACTCGATCTACGTCTCCGTCGGCAATCCTTCGCCGGACCTCGATGGCAGCATCCGCCCGGGCGACAATCTCTACACCGACGCGGTCGTCTCGATCGATGCCAGCACCGGGAAGACCAAATGGTACTACCAGACGGTCCCCCACGACGTTTGGGACCTCGACGCTACCTCGCCCCCGGTCGTGACCATGCTGGGTGGCAAGAAGGTCGTGGTGCACGCCGGGAAGACCGCGTGGGTCTACGTGCTCGACGCGGCCACCGGCAAGCTGGTCCGCAAGAGCGACAACTTCACTCCGCAGGAGAACATGTTCGCCCTGCCGAGCGACAAGGGTACCCGCATGCTCCCGGGCGCCAACGGCGGCGCGGAGTGGTCTCCCATCGCGATCGACCCGACGCTGGGCTATGCCTTCGTGGCCGGCCTGCACCAGCCGATGAACTACATCACCCACACCGCACCGTATGAGAAGGGCAAGCTCTGGCTCGGATCGGCCTTCGTCGCGATCCCCGGCGAAGAGCAGTATGGGCTCTACTCGGCGGTCAACCTCAAGACCGGCAAGATCGCGTGGCAGAACAAGGTGCCCCAGCCCATGATGGGCGGCGCCCTGGCCACCGCCACCGGCCTCACCTTCACCGGTGAGGGTAACGGCAACTTCAACGCGTACAACTCGCGGACCGGGAAGCTTCTCTGGCAGTTCAATGGCGGCGCCGGATGTAACTCCGCGCCCATGACGTTCATGCACGGAGGTGAGCAGTTCATCGCTGTGGCCTGTGGTGGCAACTTCCAGCTGAGCTATCCGCTGGGCGACGCGCTCCTCGTCTTCGGTCTTCCGAAGCGCGCAGTAGCCAGAAGGTAGGTCATCATGCTCGGCCGGCCGGGATCCCGTGGTTCGGGTTCCTTGCCGGCCGATGCGTTGAGAGCTATGGCAGGCAAACGGTGGTTCTGGATGGCATTGCTGTTGGCCGGAGCCCTGACGGGGGCAGCGTGGTCCCGGCAGGACCCCCAGCGTCATTGGCTTGGCGTGAACGGCGCCGATTGGCGAGGGATGAAGCCGGAAACTCGGCTGGCCTATGTCGAGGGGTTCCTCGCCGGAGCGGCGTTGGGTCAGGCCGCCGCCGGAGCTCGGGACTCAGCCCAGGTTCGGATAGCTATCGAGAAGCTCGGTCGGGATGACGGGCTTCGCTTCCCCTTCGGCGCCAACGTGTACTCGAGTCGCATCAGTGATTTCTACTGGTGGAAAAACCACGTCCCCCTACCCACGTGGCACGCTTTCCTGGAGGTGAATACAGCGCTTGGCCGGCCGATTACCGATACGCTGCGGTAGGATTGCTGGAGCTTGATCAAGTCGTGGCTTTGTTCGAATTTGAGCAGTCGTTGGCAGGCATCCTTACTCTGAGGGAGATGCACCTATGAAGCGAGTCGCACTGTTGTGTATGGGTTTGGCGATGGGCGTGGCGAGCGCCGCCGAGGCACAGCTGACGATGCAGATGAGTAACGGCTGGAGCTTCACTTTTGGTGGCAACGTGAATGCCTTCCTGGTCTACGAAAAACAGAGTGATGTCGCCGCGTTCACGACGACGCCTGGCGGCATCGTTGGCGCGGGCGGCGATGGTGCCACCCGTATCCGCACCGGCTTGCTCCCGGCCTTCGCGGTGTTTGATGCGAAGGGCAAAGAGGGCAACACCGATCTCGGCGTGCATTTTGGCTTCGCCCCGCAGATTCAGTGCGGACCGACCAACAGCGTGGGTGGGGCACTGCACGACTGCTTCGGCGCCCAGATCGACATGCGCCAGGTCTACCTGACGCTGGGTGGAGCCTGGGGTCAGATCCTGGCCGGCCGCGAGCTCGGCCTCTTCGGCCGGCAGAACATCCTGACCGACCAGACGCTGTTCGGTGTCGGCGCCACCGGCGGCCAGCTCTCCGGCGGCACCACGCTGGGTCGCATTGGATTCGGGTACATCTATCCGCAATTCAAGGCCCAGATGACCTACAGCACGGCCGCAGGCCGGCCCTTCCAGCTCTCGATCGGACTGTTCGATCCGGCCATTAACGGGCCGTACACCTCGATCGAGCTGCCGCGTGTGGAAGCCGAAGGTGTGTGGGCGGCAGGGAACACCAAGGTCTGGGTGGGCGGTCTAGTGCAGAACAACGGCGGCGGCGGCCTGACGGACGAGAAGGCCACGTCCTGGGGCGGCACCGGTGGCGTTCGCTTCGGCAATCCCACTTTCTCACTCACGGCCAGTGGCTATTACGGCAAGGGCATCGGCACCACGCTGATGTACGCCAGCAGCACCGGCGGCACGCTAGGCGATGACCTGCGGAAGTCCATGGGCGGCATCGGCCAGATCACCTTTACCCCGGCCAACAGCAAGATGACCGTGGCCGGCAGCTGGGGCATCAGCATGCTCGAGAACGCGGACGGAGAAGCGGCCTTCAAGACCAAGAACTGGCTGGCCTCGGGAGGTATCTATTATCAGGCCACCAAGTCGCTCAAGGCGGTCGGCGAGTTCAACTATGCCGTTACCGGCGACGACAGCGATCTCACCGACGACAACAAGTCCATCGCTCCGGCCGTCGGCCTGATGCTGTTCTTCTAGACCAGGCTTTTAACCGCAGTCCATGACGGCCTCCCGCTGGGGAGGCCGTCGTTTTTTCGGAGTCCCTTCAGGAGCGGCGCTGGTTGACCTTGGGTACATTACCGCCACTCTCACTCAACCCTGGAGCAGTCGATGCTTTACCGTGCGTTCCTCGGCGCTGCCGTGCTCCTGGCGGGCTGCGGCAAGGCCCTCTCCGCCCCGGTCAGCACTCGGACTGCGGCGGCGCCGGACGACACCTTCGCCTGCGTGAAGAAGCAGCTCGGAGAGCTGGGGTACCGGCAGACCTCGAGCGACGTGGCCGAGTACCGGATCGCGGCCACCAAGATCGACTCCAAGTCGCGCCGGCCCGACGTTCAGTTCCGCCGCATTCTCAATAAGGTCGACGTCGATGTGTCGGCCAATGCGGAGGGTCAAACAAGCATCGAGGTGCTGCCCCGCACCTTCGCCGAGTACACCACGCAACGGGGACCGACCGAGCAGCAGGAGAGGGCATCCGAGCTGGTCAAGGCCGACGCGCTGCTGCTGCTGGAGCGGTGTCGCAGCTAGCTCCCGGCTGGCCGCCCCTGCTAGTTTTCATGCCAACAACAGGCGGCCATGCACCAACCGGTGAGGAGAGCGTAGTGGCAGTTCCGCTGGTCCAATTGACGCGCTCGGCTTCCAGCGATCCAGCGTCGGCGCCCCTGATTCCCGCCCGTAAGCCCGGCTGGCTCAAGGTAAAGGCTCCCGGCGGCGCCAACTATGTCCGGTTAAAGGGCATGATGCGCGAGCTCGGGCTGCATACCGTGTGCGAGGAGGCCCGCTGCCCGAACGTGGGTGAGTGCTGGGAGCACGAGGCCGCCACCTTCATGATTCTGGGCGACGTGTGTACCCGCAACTGTACCTATTGCGCGGTGTCCCACGGGACCCCCAAGGCATTCGACGCGCTGGAGCCCGTGCGCCTGGCGGAGGCGGTAGCGCGCATGGGACTTCAGCACGTCGTGATCACCTCGGTGGATCGGGACGACCTGCCCAACGGGGGTGCGGAGGCGTTCGCCGGCTGCATCACTGAGATCCGGAGGCGTCTGCCGGAAACATCGGTCGAAGTGCTCATCCCGGACTTCAAGGGCTCCGAGCGGGCACTGGGCATTGTAATGGAGGCCCGTCCCGACATCCTCAACCACAATCTCGAGACCGCCGAGCGGCTCTACCGCATGGCACGGCCGGGAGGACGATACGACCGGGCGCTGCGACTGCTGGCGAACGCACGGCGCATGGCTCCGGGCGGCCTGACCAAGTCCGGGGTCATTCTGGGCATGGGAGAAGAATGGGACGAGGTCGTCACCTGCATGCGCGACCTCCGGTCCAGCGATGTCAACATCCTGACCCTGGGCCAGTATCTCCGTCCCTCCGGGAGCCACATGCCGGTGGCCCGCTACTATACGCCGGACGAGTTCACCGAACTGCGTGAGCTAGGCCTGGGCATGGGCTTCTCTCACGTAGAGGCCAGCCCGCTCACCCGGTCATCCTACCATGCGTGGGAGCAGGTGACCGCCGCCAAAGCAGGCGGTCAATCTGAGCCCTTCGCTGCCGCTCAGGACAGGCTCCGCGAGGGATCTCTCAGCCTGGCCGCGGAGCGCTGATGGCCGGCTCGACCGCCGCCCGCACCAAAGCCAAACCCAAGGGACTCGACCTCGCCCGCGCCGACGAGTACCGCCACTGGCTCCGCCAGATGCTGCTGATCCGCCGCTTCGAGGAGAAGGCCGGCGAAGCGTACAGCCTCGGCAAGATCGGCGGATTCTGCCACCTCTATATCGGCCAGGAGGCAGTGGCGGTCGGCAGCCTCGCCGCGCTGGGGCCCGACGACTACATCACCTGTTCCTACCGTGAGCACGGCCACGCCCTGGCCCGGGGCATCTCGTCCCAGGCCGTCATGGCCGAGCTGTTCGGCAAGGCCGCCGGTTGTACCGGGGGTAAGGGCGGCTCGATGCACCTGTTCGACGCCTCGCTGGGCTTTTTGGGCGGGCATGGCATCGTGGGAGGCCACATACCCCTGACCACCGGGATGGCGTTTGCCGCCAAGTATCGGGGCACCAGCCAGGTGGCGGTCTGCTACTTCGGCGAGGCGGCGGTAAATAACGGCGCCTTCCACGAGGCGCTCAACATGGCGGCGCTCTGGAAGCTCCCCGCGATCTACCTCTGTGAGAACAACCGCTACGGCATGGGCACCGCGCTCGAGCGCGCCAGTGCCCTGTACGACATCTCGGAGCGAGCCTGCTCCTACGACATGGCCAACGAGGTAGTGGATGGGCAGGATGTCCTGACCATGAACGCGGCCATGGAGCGCGCCGTCCTGCGGGCGCGGAACGAGAAGCTTCCGACCCTGCTCGAGGTCCGCACCTACCGCTTCATGGGCCACTCGATGTCCGACCCCATCCATGGCCATTATCGGACCCGGGAGGAAGTTGAAGATCAGCGCAAGCGCGACCCGATCGCGGTCTGGTCCCAGCGCCTGACCGCGGACGGACTCATGGATGAGAGCGCGGTGCGGGCAATGACCAAGGACGTGCTGGAAGAGGTCGAGGACGCCTACCAGTTCGCCGATCAGGCGCCGGATCCCGCGGCGGAAGAGTTGTATAGGGACGTGTATGCGGACTCTTAACTGCCCCGCTGTCCGGCCGCCCCGCTGATGGCTGTCATCACGTACCGAGATGCCCTCAACCAGGCACTCCGGGAGGAGATGCAACGGGATCCGAACGTCTTCCTCATGGGTGAGGAGGTCGGGGTCTATCAAGGCGCCTACAAGGTCAGCCGCGGACTGCTGGATGAGTTCGGCCCGATGCGGGTGGTCGATACCCCGATTACAGAGCTGGGATTCGCCGGGGTGGGAGTCGGAGCCGCCATGGTGGGGCTACGCCCGGTCATCGAGTTCATGACCTGGAACTTCGCGCTGCTCGCGGTAGACCAGCTGGTCAACTCGGCGGCAAAGATGCGTTATATGTCGAATGGCCAGGTTGGAGTGCCGGCGGTGTTCCGCGGACCGGGTGGTTCGGCCCTGCAGCTGGCCTCGCAGCACTCCCAGGCGTTCGAGAGCTGGTACGCCCATATCCCCGGCATCAAGGTGGTGATGCCCTCCACGCCGGAGCACGCAAAGGGGCTGCTCAAGAGCGACATCCGGGACGACAACCCGGTGATCTTCATCGAGGGCGAGATGCTGTACAACCTCAAGGGGGAAGTGCCCGAGGGCGAGCATGTAGGTCCGCTCGGGCTGGCCGATGTGTAGCGGGAGGGCAGCGACGTGACGATCATCTGCCACTCGAAGAGCGTCGGGGTGTCGCTCAATGCCGCCGAGCAACTGGCCAAGGATGGGATCAACGC
>JBKJZM010000003.1:0-7644 GCA_046715295.1 Gemmatimonadales bacterium
TCTGGGGGGCCATCGCCGCCGTGTTCGAGAGCTGGAACACCCGACGGGCCATCGACTATCGTAAGCTGCATGACATCCCGGATTCCATGGGCACCGCGGTCAACATCGTCGCGATGGTCTTCGGCAACCTGGGCGAGGATTCCGGGACCGGTGTCACCTTCAGCCGCGATCCATCGACCGGCGAGCAGCGGCTCTACGGCGAGTTTCTGCTCAACGCCCAGGGCGAGGACGTGGTATCCGGCAGCCGTACACCGCTGCCTATCGACCAGTTGAAGGAACGGCTCCCGCATGCCTATCAGGAGCTCGAACGGCTGGCTCGCACCCTGGAGCGTCATTTCCGCGACGTGCAGGACATGGAGTTCACCATCGAGCGCGGCAACCTCTACATGCTCCAGACCCGGCGGGGCCAGCGCTCCGGTCACGCCGCGGTGCGCATCGCCTGCGACATGGTCGATGAGGGTCTCATCTCCGAGCAGGAGGCCGTGGCCCGGATTCCGCCCAACGACCTGAACCAGCTCCTGCATCCGACGATCGATCCGCACAGCAAGCTCGATCTGTTGACCACGGGTCTTCCGGCTTCCCCCGGGGCGGCCTGCGGAACGGTGGTGTTCGACGCCGACACGGCAGAGCGGCTGGGGCGGGCCGGACAGGCCGTGATCCTGGTGCGGCGGGAGACCTCCCCGGACGACTTCCATGGCATGGTGACGGCCAAGGCTATTCTCACGGCGCGCGGCGGCATGACCTCCCATGCCGCGGTGGTTGCCCGGGGCATGGGCAAACCCTGCGTGGCCGGCGCGCAGGGATTGGCGGTCGATGAGAAGGCCAACCGCTTCTCGGCGAATGGACGCAGCGTTGGTGAGGGCGAGTGGATCACGGTCGATGGGAGCAGCGGCAAGGTCTTCGCCGGACAGGCCGCGCTGATCGCGCCCGAGCTCAGTGGAAACTTCAATCGGGTAATGAAGTGGGCCGACCGGATCATGCAGCTCCGGGTGCGGGTCAATGCCGACACCCCGGCCGACGCCCACCGCGGCCGCGACTTCGGCGCCGAAGGCATCGGCCTCTGCCGCACCGAGCACATGTTCTTTACCGGAGACCGGCTCGTCGCCATGCGGGAGATGATCGTTGCCCAGGACGTCCCCGGGCGGAAGCGGGCGTTGGCCAAGCTGCTTCCCATGCAGCGCGGGGATTTCGAGGCCATTTTCCGCGCCATGGAGGGATACCCGGTCACCATTCGCCTGCTCGATCCTCCGCTGCACGAATTCCTGCCCAAGGAGCCGGCCGAGATCGAGGCGCTGGCCCGCGAGCTCAAGCTGGAGCCGGCCGCGCTCCGTGGCATCGTAAACCGGCTGCACGAAGTGAACCCGATGCTCGGGCTCAGAGGGTGCCGGCTCGGGATCATCTATCCCGAGATCACCGAAATGCAGGTGCGTGCAATCTTCGAGGCCGCCTGTACCGTCGCCGCCCGGAAAGGCCGGGTGATGCCCGAAGTAATGATCCCGCTGACCGCCAGCGTGGTTGAGTTCAGGAAGCAGGCGCTCATCGTCCGGCAGGTGGCAGAAGTGGTCTTCCAGGAGCGGCAGATCACCGTCCCCTACCTCCTCGGGACCATGATCGAGCTGCCCCGGGCCGCGCTGACTGCAGATGAGATCGCGCGGGAAGCGCAGTTCTTCTCCTTCGGTACTAACGATCTCACCCAGACCACCTGGGGGCTGTCCCGCGACGATGCGGGACGCTTTCTCCCCTACTATCTGGAGCATGGAGTGATCGAGGATGACCCCTTCCAGGTGCTCGACCAGGCGGGGGTGGGGAAGCTCATCGCGATGGCCTGCGACCTCGGCCGGAAAACTCGTCCCGATCTCAAGCTTGGCATCTGCGGCGAGCACGGCGGTGAACCGGCCGCCGTCGCCTTCTGCGACCGGCTGGGAATGAACTACGTCTCCTGCTCCCCTTTCCGGGTGCCCATAGCCCGGCTGGCGGCGGCTCAGGCCGCCTTGGCTGCGCGGGGTACCATGGACCGCACCCGCGCCACCGTTTAGGTCACCGGCTGCCGCGCCGAGGATACCGATGACAGAGCCCCTGGTGGGCATCGTGATGGGCAGCGACTCCGATTGGGAAGTCATGCAGCATGCTGCCCGCCGGCTGACGGAGTTCGGCGTTGCGCACGAGGCCCGGGTCGTGTCGGCCCATCGCACGCCCGATCAGCTGTACCGGTATGCGGAGGACGCTGGAGGTCGAGGCCTGCGTTGTATCATCGCTGGAGCCGGAGGAGCGGCCCATCTTCCCGGCATGCTGGCGGCCAAGACCACCCTTCCTGTGCTCGGCGTTCCCATTCCCACCAAGCATCTGCAGGGACTCGATTCACTCCTCTCGATCGTCCAGATGCCGGCGGGGATACCCGTGGCCACCTTTGCGATCGGCAACGCCGGTGCCGGCAATGCTGGATTGTATGCGGTGGCCATTCTGGCACTCAACGATCCTGACCTGGGCGAGCGGCTGGACGAATTCCGCCGCACCCAGGAGCGCCGGGTGCTGGATCTGAAGCTTCCGGACCCCTCGTGATCCTTCCCGGCGCCACCGTGGGCGTCGTCGGAGGCGGCCAGCTGGGCAGAATGTTCACCTTGCAGGCTCGCACCATGGGGTACCAGGTCGTGGTGCTCGACCCAGACGCGCACAGTCCGGCGGGCGCGGTGGCCGACCACCATATCCGTGCGCCCTACGACGATGACGCGGCCCTGGCCGAGCTCTCGTCCCGCTGCGCCGCCATCACCACCGAGTTCGAGAATGTCCCCGCCGCCACGCTCGAGAGGCTCGCCCGGTCATCGCTGGTGCGCCCACCGGTCGAGGCCGTCGCCATTACCCAGGACCGCGGCGCCGAAAAAAGTTTTCTGCGGAGCCATGCCTTCGCCACCACTCCGTTTCGCGTGGTGCGGCGCAAGAGCGAGCTTCCCGCGGCGCTGGCCTCGATTTCCGGCCCCGCCCTCCTCAAGACGAGCCGGCTGGGGTATGACGGCAAAGGCCAGGCACTGGTGGACAACGACGAGGAGGCGGTGCAGGCGTTCGAGCGCTTCGGTGGTGTCCCGTGCGTCCTGGAGGCCCGGCTCGACCTGGAGCGCGAGCTCTCGGTCATCTTGGCGAGAGGAGCCGATGGCGACGTGGCCACCTTTCCAGTGGCTGAGAACCGCCATCGGGACGGCATCCTCGAGACCTCGGTGGTACCGGCGCGAATACCCGATGCCCTGGCCCGACAGGCGCGAGAGCTGACCACCCGGGTGGCTGAAGCGATGGCGTACGTTGGCGTGCTCGGCGTGGAGCTGTTCGTGGTAAACGACGGGGAGCTGATGGTCAACGAGATGGCGCCGAGACCGCACAACAGCGGGCACTACACCATGGATGCCTGCTCCGCCGATCAGTTCGAGCAGCAGCTCCGCGCCCTGTGCGGGCTCCCGCTGGCCCAACCCTGGCTGTTATCGCCGGTCGCGATGGTCAACCTGCTCGGCGATCTATGGTCGGAGGGAGAACCTCGGTGGGACGAGGCATTGAAGCGACCGGGGGTACGCCTCCATCTTTATGGCAAGAGCGAGGCGAGGCCGGGCCGGAAGATGGGCCACCTGAACTGCCTCGCCGACGATCCCGACACCGCGCTGGCTACTGCCCTCGAAACCAGAGACGCGCTGCGCGCTCGTCCGCGCTGACACCCAATGAGGAGACGCACCATGTATCTCGCATCCATCTTCGTTCTGGCCGCCCTTACCAGTGGGGGGGCGCCATCAATCCTGGTGGCCAATCCTGACACGGTCTGCCCCTCCAGAAACGTTCCCCTCGAGGGCCGGAAGAGCCCCCTCGATTCACTCACCTTCAATATCTCAGACAAGCCGGTGAAGGTGTGCTACGGCCGCCCTTCTTCGCGGGGGAGAACGATGCTGGGCGGGACCAGCATCCCCTTTGGGAAGCTCTGGCGTACCGGGGCCAACGAGCCGACGATCTTCTATGCGCCGGTTCCGCTGCGGGTCGCCGGCTTGAGCGTGCCACCCGGCATCTATTCGCTGTACACGGTGCCCGGGCCAAAGGAGTGGGAGATCATCGTGAATCGGTCCACATCCCAGTGGGGCGAGGAAGGCAAGTACACCGGCGAGGTCAAGGGGCAGGAGCTCGGCCGGGCCACGGTGAAGAGTGAGACGCTCAAGACACCGGTCGAAACCTTCACCATCAAGGCGGAGCCGGCCGGTGACAAGGCAGCGGCGCTGTTGCTCGACTGGGAGAAGACCCGGGTGCGGATTCCGGTGCAGGCGGGTAAGTAGCGTGTCATCCTGAGGGAGCGAAGCGACCGAGGGATCGGCCTGTATCCGGGTCGATCCTTCGCTGCGCTCAGGATGACAGCCTTATTTCAGATCTCTAACTCCTTCAATTAACCGATCCACCTCCTCCTCCGTCGTATAGCAGGCACAGCCGGCTCGCACCAATCCGTCCCTCAGTCCCAACCGCTCCACCACGGTGGTCGCATAGAAATCGCCGCTGGAAACAAACACGCCACGATCGGCCAGCCGACCTGCGACTTCGTCCGCTGATGCGCCCGCCACGGTGAATGCCACGGTCGGCGTTCGGGGTGCGCCAGGCCTGGGGCCAAAGATCGTCACTCCGCTTATGCAGGAGAGGCCATCCCACAGTCGCCGCAGCAGGCTTTCACCCCGATCGTGGAAGGCAGCGAATGCGGTCGTGAGCCGGACACGTCGAGTTTCTCCGCTGCCGAGCGACCCCAGGAAGTCTACGGCGGCGGCGGCGCCAACTATTCCCTCGTGGTTTTGAGTCCCGGTTTCGATCCGCTCCGGCGGCGTATCCGGTGCCGGCGCGAGCTTGGGTAAATCAACCCCCGCCAGCAGGTCCCGACGGCCGAACAGAATACCGATATGTGGGCCGTAGAATTTGTACGCGGAGCAGGCGAGAAAATCGCAACCGATTTTCGCCACGTCCACCAGCTCATGCGGGGCGTAGTGGACGGCATCCACGAAGGAGAGGGCGCCTGCCGAGCGCGCCATCCCGGCCGCCCGGGTAACGTCGGAGATTGTCCCCAAGGCATTCGACGCCGCCCCGATGGCGAGCAGCCGCGGCTTGGCCGCCAACAGCTCCTCCAGCCTGTCCCAGTCGAGCTGGCCCGTGGCGGGGAGCATCGGAACCGAAAGCACCATGATCCCCCGGTCTCGTTCCAGTGCGCGCCACGGCGCCACATTGGCGTGATGATCGAGCTCGGTGACCAGAACCCGATCACCCGGGCCCCAGCTTCGTCCCAGGCCGCGCGCCAGATGGAATGTCAGCGTCGTCATGTTGGCGCCAAAGGCAATTTCCCCTGCCGTGGCACCAAGGAAGTCAGCCAGGGCCGAGCGAGCGCCGGCAATGAGCGCGTCGGTTTCCTCGCTCGTTGGGTAGGGCCAATGGGTATTCGCGTTATGGTGGTAGAGGTAGTCCGCCATGGCATCGACGACCGGTCTCGGAACCTGGGTGCCTCCAGGCCCGTCGAAATACGCCACCGGGTGGCCCCGGTGCCGTCGCTCGAGCGCGGGAAATGCCGACCGGAGTCGGCTGAGATCAGCCGGGCGAGGCCGGGATGAGGCCGAGACGGTCATAGGGCAGAACCCGGATCAAGAGCAAAAGTGTGCATAGGACGTCCGGAGATGGCACCAGTTGTGAAGCCGCTTACCATAAGCTACCCTGAATAGGTGGCCGGTAAATCCTCCCGATCTGGAGCTTCGATGCTGCTCACTAGACGACTAGTGGTTGAACGCGTCCCGCACTTGGGAGCCCTGACACGACGCATGTTGGCGAGGTCAGGCTGGGCCGTTCTCCTCGGGACGATAGGCGCGTGCGGCGGCACGGACCCTCGCATTCCCACCAGCGTCACCCTGAGCACCCCCTCGGTCTCATTTACCTCCCTGGGCCAGACGCAGCAGCTGTCCCCGTCGGTGACCGATCAGGACGGTAAGGCGCTGAGCGGAGCCGACGTCATCTGGACCAGCAGCAATGATGCCGTGGCTACCGTGAGCCCGGGCGGGCTGGTTACCGCCACCGGGGAGGGGTCCGCCAACGTCACGGCAACCGCCGGCTCGGCCTCAGCCTCGGCGCAGGTCGCGGTCGTCCAAACACCCACTCAGCTCCTGAAGGTATCGGGCGACGGGCAGACTGCTCCCGCTGGCGTCACACTCACGGCTCCATTGGTCATTCAGCTGAACGACGCCGGTGGGAGCCCCATCCCGGGCAAGACGGTAACGTTTACCGTGACCCAGGGAGAAGGAAGCATCGGGACCGCGACGACAGTCACCGGGAACGACGGGCGCGCCTCCACCACCTTCACCACCGGCACTGTCTCCGGCTCCCCTCAGGGGGTCTCGGTCAACATAGCCGCAACCACACTCTCAGTAGCGTTCACTGCGGTCGCCGCAGCTGACCCGGTCAGATTCAACATCGGCCTGAAATACCTCAGCGCGGCCACGCCTACTCAACAGCAGGCCTTCACCAACGCGCGCCTCCGGTGGCAAAATGTGGTTACGGCGGACCTGGAGGATGTGCAGCTTCAGGCCGCAGCCGGAGACTGCGGCACGGGCACTCCGGCCGTGGACCAGACCATCGATGACGTCCTGATCCTGGTCTCGCTGGTAGCCATCGATGGAGAGGGAGGGGTTCTCGGCGGGGCGGGCCCCTGCTATGTCAGAGACCCGGGAGATCCCCTGACGGTCATGGGAGTCATGCAGTTCGACACCGCGGATCTGGCGATGCTCGAGGCTGATGGCATTCTAGGGGGCGTGATCCTCCACGAGATGGGTCACGTGCTGGGAATCGGCACCCTGTGGGAGTTCCAGGGGCTTTTGGCGGACCCAACGCTCCCACCAAATGCCCCTCCTGCCCCTGGCGCCGACCCACACTTCACGGGGTCCCAAGCGATTGGGGCCTTCGATAATGCCGGGGGCCTGACGTACGTGGCCGGCGCCAAGGTCCCGGTCGAGAACACCGGCGGCGCGGGCACGGCCGATGCCCACTGGCGCGAGTCAGTGTTCGACAACGAGCTCATGACCGGCTTCATCGGCACGGGATCGAGCCCGTTGAGCCGCATCACCCTCGCCTCGCTCGCGGACCAGGGGTACCAGGTGGACCTCGCGGCGGCAGACGCCTACAGCCTGATCTTCGCGCTCCGGGCGTTTGATACCCGGCCCAAGCTGCTGCTCAAGAATGACATTCTGCGAGGTCCTATCCGGAAAGTGGATCGGCGGGGACGAGTGACGGGCGAGTTTCGGCGATAATGCGGGCGGACGGACGAACTTAGCGAAGCCATGAGAAACAGCGGGACTCCAAATCGGGAGTCCCGCTGTTTTCTGTCCGTCAGTTCGTCTGTCCGCCCGTTAATGGAGGCGCAGGGAATCGAACCCTGGTCCGAGTGAGCTTCCAGAACCGCGTCTACGTGTGTAGGCTCGACTTTTTGCCGTCACTTCGGAGTGGTATCGAACCGACCTCTCCGAGGCCTATCTCCTGAAGATCTCGCCGGACGCATCGGAGCGACACGACCAGCTAGCCCAGATTTGCGATTCGATGGGCAGCGCCCCGGGCGGGCTCCAGCCATCGAAGGAGCATAAGCGAGCGTTAGCTCAGCTTACGCAGCCA
>JBKJZM010000004.1:0-3481 GCA_046715295.1 Gemmatimonadales bacterium
CTGGCGCTCCTCACGGCTGGGGGCGCGGGGGTCGAAGGTGAGCATCGGGTACTCCATCCCTTCGATCGGGCCCTCGACGCTGCTGATGTGCGGGTAGGGATAGGGGTACCACTGCTCGCTGAAGTACTGGAGCGCCTCCCGCACCATCCGGTTGGCTTCCTCCCACTCCGGGGCGGACGGCCGATACAGCGTGTGGACCAGGATTCCCCGGTACCCGCTTGCGTCCCAGCGCAGATCGGGACCGGCGGCAAAGGCGAAGTCCCTCACGCTGTCGGCAGTAAACCGCCAGGTGAGGTGCCCGCTGGATGAGGGGCGAGTGCGGTCGGGGTCGCCCGCCTCCGCCGCGCTAATCACGGCGACCGGATCGGCCGACTCCCGGGCGCGCGCTAGCCGGGTGCGCTGGGCCGGCGTAAGCACCAGCTCCGGGTTCCGTAGCGTGCCGGTGGCCGCCACGATGTAGCTCGCCGGCAGCGTGAGACTCACATCGAAGCTGCCGTACTCCAGATAGAACTCCCCCGCCCCGATGTAGGGGTCGTGATTCCAGCCTCGGACATCGTCGTACACCGCCAGGCGGGGATACCACTGGGCGATCTGATAGAGTTGGCCGTCACGCCCCATGCGGCCGGCGCCATAATCGGGCACGGTAAAGTGCCAGGCCAGGTTGATGTCCAGCGCTCCACCGGCAGGCACCGCTCGGGGCAGATCGATCCGCATCGTGGTCCCGTAGATCATGGGCCGCAATGTCCGGCCGGCGACGCTCACCCGCTCCAGCGTCAGTCCCCCATCAAAGCCCTTGCAGGAGAAGTCGAAGGTGGATCCCAGGAATACAAGAGGCGGCTGGTCCAGCTTTTCCGTGACCCCGGCAGGGCTGCAGATGTTCTGCTCCACGAACATCCACAGATACCGCAGGGCGTCCGGTGAGTTGTTGGTATAGTGGATCGTCTGCCGGCCGCGGACCTGGCGGGTGGCGGTGTCGAGGGTGGCCGCGATGCGATAATCCACCCGCTGTTGCCAGTAGGCGCGGCCCGGCCGACCAGACGCGGTGCGGTAGGGGCTGGGAGATGGAAGCACCAGCGGGGTGAAAGGCGAGGCTGGCTCGGTGGCGGAGGCCCGGTCGGGAGCTGCTTGCGCCGGCAGGGAGCCGGGGGAGACCGCATGAAGAACAATCAAGCCGGCAATCAGGCGGACCATTCGACGCTCCAGGTGGGTGGCGGTGGCGAGAACATACTCCAGGCAATTATGGTCGCAACCCTGCAACGGGGACTGGCGGATTTCGCCTCGACTCTGCATGTTGGCGCACGCCTTCTCCCTAATCTGGAGGAATCATGTCTTCCGCTGCGCAACTCGGCGTCGCGCTCTCGCTTGTCTGGGTCTTGGCCGGTTGCACATCAGAACGGCCCTCGACTGGCAGTGCCAGCGCCTCGACGGGATCGGCCGAAGCGACGAAAGCCGCTCCGGCAACTGTGGCAGTGACGGCCAAGGACTTTGCGTTCGATGCCCCGGCGCAGACCCCCGCCGGAGCCGTGACCATGCACCTTGAGAATCACGGCAAGGAGGTCCACCAGGCTCAATTGGTCAGACTCGAGGACGGAAAAACGGTCCAGGACCTGGCAGCAGCGATGAAGAAGCATGGACCCCCACCGTCCTGGATGAAGTTCGTGGGAGGGCCAAACGCCGCTGCGCCCGGGCACAAGGTGAGTGCTACTTCAGTGCTGGAGCCGGGTCAGTACGCCTACCTGTGCTTCATTCCCAGCCCGGACGGGATCATGCATGCGGCCAAGGGGATGGTCCGGCCTTTTGAGGTCATCGCTGCCCCCGCGGGCGCGACGACAGCCTTGCCGGAGACTGACGTCACCATCAAGCTGGTGGACTACGACTTTCAATCCTCCAAGCCGCTTACTGCCGGCAAGCTGAGGATCATGGTCGAGAACGCGGGACCACAGCCCCACGAGATCGTGATGGTCAAGCTCGCACCCGGGAAGTCGATCGAGGAGTTTGCCATCTGGGCCGAGAGCATGAAGGGCCCGCCGCCTGCCGAGCCCGTGGGGGGTGTTGGGGTGCTCGAAAAAGGGATGCGCGCAACTTTCACGGCGGATCTCACCGCGGGAGACTACGGCCTCATCTGTTTCGTCCCTGATGCGAAAGACGGCAAGATGCACCTGGTGCACGGGATGATGAAGAACATCAAGGTGATTTGACGCACTTCCCCCGGCGGAAATCGGCCGGTACGCAATCGAACCCGCGCTCTGCCCATAGGCCCGTGCCTCGCGCACGGGCCTCGTTTTGCGCCCGACCGAAGCGATCGGCATACTTTACGTTCGGTGGGACGGTGAAGAGCACGGCCCACCCGCCGCGCAGCATCGCCTCGTTGACGAGGATCGTGCCGGTCCACGCGTAGGCCAGTAGACGACCGTAGCTGTCCCTCGGGGCGATGTCGTGCTCCAACCTGACTCCAGCGCCCACCGGCAGCAGGTGGAGCAGCGCCTGCCGAGCCTTGGCGGCGTAGGGAAGCTGCTGCTGTTCGGGACTGTCAATCCCGATCAACCGCACCCTGCGCCCATCCTGGCAGGTGAAGCTGTCGCCATCCGCTACCCGGAGCACCACGCAGCCCGCATCCTGCTGCTGCCGGGAGGAGGCGCAGGCGAGGGGGGCCGCCACGAGGGCGAGGCTCACGAGCGCCAAATAGCAACGCCTTGGGAGTGCAGGCATGACACGAAAAACAACAACATCTGTGTTCTTTGATCCAGGGTCATAAGCAAATGACAGCTTCGTCCGCGAGTGACGCCGGCCTTCATGTGGCGGTGACTGGTGCCGGTGGCCTGATCGGCTCGGCTCTCACCCGGCGGCTGGCGTCGGACAAGCATCGGGTGACCCGATTGGTCAGGCGAGTGGCCGGCCCGGGCGAGATCAGCTGGGACCCGGCCGCCGGCCGCCTCGATCCCAGGGATCTGGAGGGACTCGACGCGGTCGTCCACCTCGCCGGTGAGAACGTGGGGGTGCGCTGGAGCCCGGCCCGCAAAGAGCGCATCCGCGCCAGCCGGGTTCAAGGGACACGCCTCCTGAGCGAGGCCCTCGCCCGCACTCGCCGGCGCCCCCAGGTGTTGGTCTCCGCGTCCGCCATTGGCATCTACGGCAATCGTGGCGAGGAGATCCTCACCGAGAGGAGTGCTGCGGGACCGGGAGAGGATTTCCTTGTCGCCGTCGGCCGGGAGTGGGAGGCCGCCGCGGCTCCGGCCCGCATCGCCGGAATCCGGGTCGTGCACCCGAGGTTTGGTGTCGTGCTCAGCTCAGCCGGCGGTGCACTGGGGAAAATGCTGCTGCCGTTCCGGCTGGGCCTGGGCGGGCGGCTGGGTGGGGGAGCGCAGTGGATGAGCTGGATCTCGATCGACGATGCGGTGAGCGCTCTGGTGCAGGTTCTGGTGAACGAAACCTTGTCCGGGCCGGTGAACCTCACCGCGCCCGAGCCGGTGCGGAATCGAGA
>JBKJZM010000005.1:0-4812 GCA_046715295.1 Gemmatimonadales bacterium
GTCGTGAACTAGCATGAACCTGACCGGTGTGCTTCAGCTGCCCAGCTGCCCCGCTGCCCCGCTGCCCCGCCCAGTCGGCCCATAGCACGGCACCCGGAATGTCCGAGATACTTGGCCGACTGGAGACGTACGGCACCACCACCACCCGTTCGATCTCCGGTATCCGCTCGCGGACTTCACGGAGTCGGTCCAGGGAGTCGATCACCTTCCCGGCGTAGTGATAGCCGTCCGCGCTGAAGAGCACGCGAGGGCGGATCTGTCCGAAGCGATCGATGACGCCATTGGCGCCGAAGTCGGGCGAGCACGAGGACCAGGTGGCACCGAGGCTGGTGGTGGCCAGCATGGCGACAACGGCCTCGGGCAGATTGGGCAGGAACCCGGCGACCCGGTCGCCGGGCACGATGCCGTGCTCGCTCAACGCGGCGGCTGTCCGGGCGACTTCCTGTCCCAGATCAGCATAGCTGAGGATGCGTTGCCGGCCCCGTTCGTTCCAGAAAACGAGGGCCGGATGATCGTCGGCGTATCGAAGCAGATTCTCGGCGAAGTTGAGCCTCGTCCCGGGAAACCATCGGGGCCCGAGCCTCGGATCCGGCGGCGCCATCCGGTCGAGCCCGATGACCACATCCTCCCAGGGCTGTTTGCCGGGCCGCTCGTCGGCGACCACACCGCAGAACTCCCACACCATGGGCCAGAAGGCCTCGGGACGCTCCACCGACCAGAGGTACAGCGAGGCGAAGTCTTTCACGCCCTTCGATCCGGCCGGCCTCGTCGTTTGGATCTGTTCGATGAATGCGGTGAGGTTCGCGCGCGTGATGCGGTCGCTGTCTGGCGTCCAGAGCGGCGTCTCGTCGAGGGGATGCATTTCCTGCTCGTTCCCTCCGCCTGCCCGCCCTTCCGCCAATCAGCTGGTTGGGGGATTGAACTGCGCGTGCTGCGCGTCCAGCCAGGACACGTGATAGTTCGGATCCTCGATGGCGAGCGCGGGCTTGGCCACCTTGAGTGGACGAAAGGTATCCATCATGACCGCGAGCTCTTCGGTGTACTTGGCCCCGATACTGGCCTCCGCCCGGCCTGGGTGGGGGCCGTGGGGAATGCCGTCAGGATGGTGGGTGATGCTGCCGAACTCGATGCCCTTGCGGCTCATGAACTCGCTGGACGCGTAGTAGAGGACCTCGTCCGAGTCCACGTTGCTGTGATTGTATGGCGCCGGGACCGCCTCGGGATGAAAGTCGTACGGCCGGGGACAAAAACTGCAGACCACGAAGCCGTCCCCCTGAAAGGTCTGGTGAACCGGCGGCGGTTGATGCACCCGACCGACGATGGGCTCGAAATCGTTGATGTTGAATGCCCAGGGATAGAAGTACCCGTCCCAACCCACCACATCGAAGGGATGGTGGTCTAGGATGATCTCGTTGAGCCCGTCGTACTGCTTGACCAGGATGGGAAAGTCGCCCCGCTCATCGTGGGTCCGTAACTGAGCGGGTCGGCGGATGTCACGTTCGCTGTAGGGCGCGCCTTCGATGAGCTGGCCGAACTCGTTCCGGTACCGCTTGGGCCAACGCACGTGGCCCCGGCTCTCCATGACGAGGAACTTGGCGGGCTCGCTGCTCGGGTCGAGCCGGTAGCGGTGCATGATCCCCCGATGAATCACCAGGTAGTCCCCTTCCCGGTAGGGCAGATCGCCAAATACGCTCTCCAGGATACCCGAGCCCTTGCTGACATACACAAGCTCGTCGGCCTGCGCGTTCTTGTAGAAGTGGGCGTCGTTCTCATCCGGTTCCACATACAGCATGGCCACCTCCTGGTTGAACAGAAGCGGCATACGGTTGAGCGTGGGGCTACCACCCTGTTTGACCTTCGAGGTGCGGAAGTGGCGGTGCCGGAGCGTCTGGTCCGTGTCAGCCTCGTACTTCATCTCGCGGAGCCGGCGCGCCGACTTGACCGTGGTGGGCGGATAGGTGTGATACAGCAGGGACGAGGTCCCGGTGAAGCCCTCGTGCCCCATCAGCTCTTCCGCGTAGATCCCGCCGTCCGGCTTCCGGAATGCGATGTGTCGCTTGCGGGGAATCTGGCCCATCGTGTGGTAGATCGGCATGGTGGTTCTCCTGAATCTACAAATTTCCTCTGGCCGCCTGCTCCCGCTCGATCGCCTCAAACAGCGCCTTGAAGTTGCCCTTGCCGAAGCTCTTGGCCCCCTTCCGCTGAATGATCTCGTAGAACAGAGTCGGGCGATCCTCGACCGGCTTGCTGAAAATCTGGAGCAGGTACCCCTCGTCGTCCCGATCGACCAGGATCCCGAGCTCCTTGAGCGGCGCCAGGTCCTCATCGATATGGCCCACCCGGTCGAGCACACTGTCATAGTACGCCTTGGGCACCTGGAGGAAGTCCACTCCCCGGTCTCTCAGCGCAGTCACGGTTTCGATGATGTTGTCCGTCGCGATGGCGAGGTGCTGCACCCCCGGTCCCCGGTAGAAGTCGAGGTACTCGTCGATCTGCGACTTCTTGCGGCCCTGGGCCGGCTCGTTGATTGGAAACTTGATCCGGTCGTTCCCGCTCGCCACCACCTTCGACATGAGCGAGGAGTATTCCGTCGAAATATCCTTGTCATCGAAGGAAATGAGGTTCCGGAACCCCATGACGTCCTGATAGAAGGCAACCCAGGTGTTCATCGCGCCCAACTCGACGTTGCCGACGCAGTGGTCCACGTACTGGAGACCGACCGGAGGGGGGTTGTAGCGCGGGCTGACTGCCTGAAAGCCGGGGAGAAAGAGACCCTTGTAATTCCGCCGCTCCACCAGGCTGTGGATGGTGTCACCGTAGGTGTGAATGGCGGCGATCACCACCTCGCCGGCGTCGTCCCGCAAGACGGTCGGCTGCTGAGCCGGCTTGGCCCCGCGCTCGACCGCCACATAAAACGCTTCACGGGCGTCATCTACCCAGAGTGCGATATCGCGCACGCCGTCGCCATGCTGGGCCACGTGCGCGGCGGCGGGGTGCTCCGGGCTGAGCGGGGAGGTGAGCAGAAGCCTGACCTTGTTCTGCTGCATCAGATACGTAGCGCGGTCGCGGGTGCCTGTCTCCGGCCCGCGGTAGGCAACGAGCTGAAAACCGAAGGCGGTGCGGTAGTAGTGGCTGGCCTGCTTGGCGTTGCCGACGTAGAACTCGACGAAGTCGGTGCCGTTGATGGGAAAGGTATCGGTGGACGCGGCGTCCGCGGCCATGGCTTTGGTGTGCATGAGTCCTCCGGGGACCTGGCTATACGCTCTAACGGAAAGATACCTATAGGCTTAGACACACGCTACACACCACGCCAGACCTCGACGTGGTGACCAGCCTGGGGATGGGGCAGAAGTCACATCGCTTTTGCCCTAACCCTGCTATTTATACTACCTTCGGCTGGAGTTTGGGGTGAATCGCCCCCATCCGGCCGCGCCAGCTCCAGAGAGTCGTGAGGCCATAGAGCGGGAAGCGCGGCCCGACCCGTCCCCGTCGGTACCAATGGGCCGGACGACCGCGAGCCTGACCTCGCCACCGCGGAGCGAAGTGACCGGTATCTTAAACCGGAAGACTGAGGGCGGTCCGGTACCTGACGCAAAGCCGCGGCTTGACATCACCGCCTACACGCGCGCCGCGCTCATGCGGCGGGTGCAGGTTCGCATGCACACCGGCGGGATGAGATCGTTTGCTGACGATCTCGATTACCTCCAGGTGGACCCCAACGAGCCTCAGGGTGTCGTTCTGCTCATGGAAGAGACCGATATGGAAGAGACCGATGGCGTGGGGGGGAAGCCGTGAACCAGAAAGAGCGCGCCGACCGGATTCAAGCCATGCAGGCCCGCATCAGCGCGCTGGCCTCCACCGACGCGTTGCCCTCCAACGGCACGGTGGAAGATCTGAACGCTGTCTTGGAGGAGCTTCGGGTTGCGGAAGAGGAGCTGCGGCAACAGAACGAGGAGTTGTCCTCTACCCACCTCGAGCTCGATCTCGAGCGACGGCGGTACCAGGAGCTGTTCGATTTCGCCCCTGGCGCGTACCTGGTAACCGATCCGAGCGGGATCGTGCGCCAGGCGAACCGGAATGCATCCAGGCTCCTGAACGTCCCCCCAACATTTCTCGGCGGCAAGGCGCTCGCAGCCTACATCGCCACCGAAGACCGGGCGCGCTTTCGCTCCCTTGTGACTGAACTAGGTACCGGCTCCGGGTCGCAAGCGGCCGCATTCAGGCTTCAGCCCCGGGACGGCGGACTGCTCGATGCCGAACTAACTTACTCGGTCAATCAGACGCGGGCCGGGGAGCCTCATGTTATCCACTGGCTGGTGCGGAATGTCACCGAGCGCGAGCAGATGGCGCGGGAGATACGGGCTCTCAATCGGGAGCTGGAATCCCGGGTGGCCGCGCGCACCGCCGATCTGAGCGACGCCAACCGTCTGGCGCAGGAGCTGGTGGGGAAGGAACAGAGTGCTCGCCGTGCCGCCGAGTTCAGCGAGGCCCAGTCGCGCCACGTGCAGAAGCTGGAGAGTATCGGCGTGCTGGCCGGCGGGATCGCCCACGACTTCAACAACCTGCTCCATGTCGTTCTCGGAAACGCCGACATCGCCCTGAGCAACTTGTCCAAAGGGTCGCCGGCCCGGGGGCCGATCGAGGAGGTTGTACGGGCCACCCTCCGCGCCGCCGACTTGACCCGCCAGCTGCTGGCCTACTCCGGCAAGGGCGCCTTCATCATCCGGCACCTCGATCTCTCGAGTGAGGTGCGCGAGATGGCCACCCTGCTCCGCACCGCGATCTCCAAGCAGGCCGTGCTGGCCTGGGACC
>JBKJZM010000006.1:0-7195 GCA_046715295.1 Gemmatimonadales bacterium
CGGGTGGCGCTGCAAGTGGAACTTCCCTTGGCTGCCATATTCGAGTCGCCGACCGTGGCCAAGCTGGTGGTCCTCGTGCTCGAGCGTGGCGCCAAACAGCGGGGACCGAACGCGCAGGCCGATCCACTGGTGGATCTGGAGCTGTGAGCGATGACACTCGAGGAAGCTATCGAAGGTCGCCGGTCGATCAGGAGCTACCGGGCACAGGAAGTTCCTGTTGGCCTCATTGCGGAGATCCTCGACCTGGCGAGGCGGGCGCCATCATCGATGGATGGGCAGCCCTGGCGTTTCCTGGTCATCCGCGACCGGGTAACCAAGATGCGACTGGCGGCAGTAAAGAACGCACATTGTCCCCCGGAGAAGCGGGCGTACCCTGCCGATTTCCTGGCTAATGCTCCGGCGATCATCCTGGTCTGCGTGGAGCGGAACCAGTCGCACGGCCGTGAGATCGAGAACGGAGTTCTTGCTACGGCCTTTCTCCTGCTCGCAGCACATGGCCGCGGTCTGGGCTCCGTCTACCTCTCGGCGTACCAGAAGGACGTTCCGCAACTTGCGGAGGACATACGCCGCCTCTTCAGCCTCCCGGAGGAGATCGAGCCGGTGACCCTCGTGCCGATCGGATTTCCAGCCGATTCGCCGCCGCCGAGACGGATGTGTCCGGTGGAGGAGATGATTCTCTTTGAGTGATCCCTTGCCCCTGTTCCGCCAGATGGTCGACCCGCGCCACGACGCCGCCAAGAGCATCGTGCTTCGATACCGCAATGCCATTCGTTGGCAGGCGGACGAGCGTGGGGACGCTCGGTTCAAGGTGATGCTGGAGCGCGCCAGCATTGCGGAAGGAATGCGGGTCTTCTACCTCCTCCGATATCTGGGAGTCGATATCCACATCCTCGACGAAACCTCCTTGATGCACAGTCACACCCTGAAATCGATCGATGGCTGCGTCACCACGGCGTACTGCCTGTTCGACGGCCATGACCGGGTCGTCTTCGAATCGGGGGGGAACACCGGCACAGCCCTGACGGCTTACCTCAGCCGGGTGGGAGTGGAGACGTTCTGTGTGGTGCCGGAGGAGAATCTGCCACTTCTCGACGGAAAGACCTTCGAGGGTAACATGGCCCATCTGATCGCGGTCAGGGAAGCGGCCAGCGTCAAGGGTGCGGCTCGGCTGTTGGAGCGGCACTACCACTTCCCACGTGTGCCCCAGGTCGCATGGCGATACCAGGCGTCAATGCTTCGGGGCTGCTTCCTGCTGGAATACCTTCTCGAACACGCGGGATTCGACTACCTGGCGCAGACTGTCAGCGCAGGCTTTGGCCCGATCGGCATCTACCGGACCCTCGCCGAGCACCGCGATGAGATCGAGCGAATACCGAGTTTCTTGGGCGTACAGCAAGAGGGGAACTGCCCCGCGTACAGGGCCTGGTCCGCGCGATCGGGGCCGGTGGTGCCCGCCGCCGACAAGCCGATGGGACCTCTGCTCACGCCGGTCATGTACGATCGTGAGCCGCAAACCTATGGAACCTTCGAGGAACTGGGTCGGATGCTCATGAGCACTCGGGGTGATCTCGTCACGATCGATCATGCACTGTTTCGGGACTTCTTGTCGCTGACGTTTCGCGGTAAGGGCATCCTTGCGCTCCTCAGGAATAACGGGGTCGACATCACGGTGGGCGAGGGACAGGTGCGCGAAAAAACGGGTCTTATCGCCCTGGCTGGCGTCCTCAAGGAGGTGGAACGAGGAAGTATTCCAGAAGGGAGCCGAGTACTGTGCTGCCTGACCAGCGGGAGCGGTCCAGCCGACGGTCCAGCCGTCCCGGAACACGCGATCACCGACATCTCCCGCCTGCCCGGCTTGTATGACAGCCAGCTTTCTGCGGAGGTCGTGCGTGATTAGGCCGGGTCGACTCGTCATCGTCAAGGATTCGACCCTACGAGAGGGGCTCGACACCCCGAACGTTCGCTTCTCCCACCAACAGGTTTTGGCCATCGCCCTGCAGCTCGCAGCGGCTCGAGTACCGGAGATCGAAGTCGTCGCTCCGAGCAGGGTGCTCGCTGATCTCTCCCTGGTGCGGATGCTACGCGCTGAGGGACTGGGCATCCGGACCTCCGGTCTGATTTACGCCTCCAGCCCACGCTTCGAGGAGGAGATCGGGCAGGCGAGCGAATGCCTGGATCGGGTGGACCTGCTGATGCCGCTGTCCGACAAGCGAGAACCGTACCCTCGCAGCGAGAAGATCGCGGTCCTCCGGCTTGCCCTGGCCCGCTGTCTAGACCGGCGGATCGACACGGGCGTGGGTTTCCCTCATTCGACCCAGACGGATCCCGGGTTTCTGCTGGAGATCTGCCGGGCGATGGTCGAAAGCGGCGCCCGCCGGGTTACGATATACGACACGAATGGCAGCGCCGATCCATTCGGGATCCTTGGGCTGATAGCGCAGCTCGTGGCGCAGCTTGATGCGCCGGTGTTCTTCCATGGGCACAACGACCTGGGGCTGGCGACGGCCAACTGCCTGGCCGCCGTCCTCGCGGGCGCCGCAGGACTGGACGCAACGATCAACGGATTGGGGGACAGAGCGGGGAATGCGAGTCTGGAGCAGACGGTCATGCTCCTGCACCTCAGAGGCTACGAATCGGGGGTGCACTTACAGGACTTGCAGGCGGCGTCACGATTGGTAGAAACGGTGAGCCAGGTCCAGGTGTCCAAGCTCGCACCCGTCGTCGGCGAATACGTGCTCTCTCACCGAGCTCCGAGTCACCTGGGCGCTCCCGAGCAGTTCGAGGCTTTCGATCCCGCGCTCGTCGGCCGCGAACGCCGACTTGGGGGATAGCAGCGTGCGTAATACCATGCCCTTACGCGAGCGACGTCTTGGGCGATCCAGCTCCTGCCTGCGCCAGCAGATGGCAGGAGACGGCGTCGTCCCTTTTGTCGGGGTCTATGATGTGTTCTCCGCCACCATCGCCGCGCGCTACTACGATGGCCTCTTCCTCAGCGGGTTCAGCTTCGCCGCAAGCCACTATGGCTTGCCCGACATCGGGTTCATCGCCTGGTCGGATCTGGTGTCGTTCGTGTACCGGGTCCGGGCCCTTTTGCCGGGTGCTCACCTCCTGGTGGATCTTGATGATGGCTACGGAGACGTCGAAGTCGCTTGCCACGTCGTGTCCCTGCTGGAGACCGCCGGCGTCGCCGGTATCGTTCTGGAGGATCAGCAGCGCCCCCGCAGGTGCGGTCACCTCGACGGGAAGCAGATCCTGCCGTTGGACACGTTCCTTCCCAAGCTGGAGCGGGTCTTGAAGACCCGGCGGGAATTGGTCGTCGTGGCGCGGACCGATGCAACAGAGACCGACGAGATCACAAGACGGGTCAGAGCCTTCGATGCGGCGGGCGCAGATGCGCTGCTAGTAGACGGGGTGAAGGATCTTGAAATGATCAGAATGCTGCGGGGGCAAGTGAGTCGCCCCCTGGTGTTCAACCAGATCGCCGGTGGAAAATCTCCGACCTACAGCCTGCGAGAGCTGGGCGGTGCAGGTGTTTCACTCGCGATCTACAGCACGCCTTGCCTTTTTGCGGCCCAAGCAGCCGTCGAACAAGCGCTCCGGTTCCTAAAGGAGAACGATGGAGTCTTACCGGAGCCAGGGCTCCAAGGTGCCGTCGGTGTGAAGGAATGTACGGCCGTCCTGCAACGTAATCTCGAACAGCGCAGCCGGTGTGAGGTGGACCAGTATGAAGAGTGATCCGGTGCAGACGCCTCCGCAGCCGGCACCGCAGGACGCGGCAGGGCCACGCTTCCCTGGGCTTTCCCCGGCAGCGCGCGCGCTGTTGGATCGGCGGTCAGGGCAGAAGGACTCCGGCAGTGTCGGTGAGCGGCTCATGCATCGGCGAGTGGAGTACCAGACGTGCCCACTGTCATTCGCCCAGCAGCGGCTCTGGTTCCTCGACCAGTTGGAGCCGGGCGGCTCGGCCTACAACATGCCCGCCATCTTACACCTCAGCGGCCCAGTTGACTTGACGGCGCTGGATCGAAGCCTCAACGAGATCGTCCGCCGCCACGAGGCTCTCCGGACAACCATCGCATTGGCGGATGGAGAACCGGTTCAGATCATTGCACCGACTCTTACCCTACCGCTGCCCGTGGTGGATCTGAGCGACCTGCCTGAGAGTCAGCGTGAGGCGGAGGTGCGGGGATTGGTGACCCGGGAGATCGACAAGCCGTTCGACCTGATGCGCGGGCCGCTCTTTCGCGGCCGCCTGCTGCGATCGGGTGAAGAGGACCACGTGCTGATCCTCACGCTGCACCACATCGTATCGGACGGCTGGTCGCTCCATATCCTGTTTCGTGAGCTTGGCCTGCTGTATCAAGCCTTCTCGACGGGACGCTCCTCCTCACTGGCCGAGCTCACCGTCCAATACGCTGACTACGCCATGTGGCAGCGCGAGTGCCTGCAAGGCGCAATGCTCGCCGAGCAACTCGACTACTGGAAGCGGCAGCTCGCCGGCGCTCCTGCGGTCTTGGAGCTGCCCACCGACCGGCCGGCGGCGGCGGTGCACTACTCCAAGGGGGCGAGGGAGACGATGACCATCTCCATCGCCTTGAGAGACGCTCTCGATACGCTGAGCCGAAGCGAGGGGGCGACGAGGTTCATGACCTTTCTGGCCGCCTTCCAAGTCCTGCTCGGCCGGTATGCCGGCCTGGAGGATGTCGTGGTCGGGTCGCCCATCGCAGGGCGTATCCGAGCGGAGACAGAGGGAGTGATCGGCCTGTTCCTCAATACGCTGGCGCTCCGAACCGATCTCTCGGGAAACCCCACTTTCCGCGAACTCTTGGGACGAGTGCGTGAAGTGGCGCTCGGGGCGTATGCCCACCAGGAAGTTCCTTTTGAACGTGTGGTCGAAGAGCTGCAGCCCGAGCGCGATTTGAGCCGACATCCGCTTTTCGACATCATGTTGAACTTCGTCAATATCCCGGCCCGAGAACTTTCCGGCTTCGCTTCCTCTTTCCTGGAACGCCCTGAGCCCGAACCGAAGTTCCTGATGACGCTTTATGTGCGGGAGCAAAAGGACGAGCTTCGGTTGAGCCTGGTGTACCGGCGGGAGCTGTTCTCCCCGGAGCGGGCCCTCCGGATGCTCGATCAGTACCGGTATCTCCTCGAACAGATCGTGGCCGCTCCGGGAGACCCGATCCAGTCCTATTCGCTGGTAACCCCCGCATCTCGCGGCCTGCTGCCGGACCCGCAGGCGACGCTGCCAGAACCACGCCATCAGCCAGTTACGGAGCTCTTCCTCGCCTGGGTCCACCGGGCGCCGCACCAACCGGCGATCCAGCAGGGCGATCGCATTTGTACTTACACGGAGTTGGCCGTAATGGGCTCCAACCTCGCTCGTGTCTTGCTTGCCCGCGGGCTCGGGCGGGGGGATGTCGTCGCGGTTATGGGCCCGCGCAGCCCCGGGCTGACCGCCGGCATCATCGGCGTATTCTTGAGCGGGGGGGTGCTTCTGGCCATCGACCGAGGTCTTCCGCCCAGCCGGCAGCGGCTCATGCTCCAGGAAGCCGGAGCGAAGCACCTGCTCTACGTCGGCGACCGGCGTTCGGAGGACGGGTGGCTCGGTGAGCTCGCGCCGCTGGTGCTTACCAGTGTGACCGCCGACACGGGGCAGGCGTCCGGTCCGGAACCCGCCCGTCTGCTCGATTCGATGCGCCTACCCGAGCTGACTCCGGACGACGCGGCGTACATCTTTTTCACCTCTGGCACTAGCGGCACCCCAAAGGGTGTGTTGGGGTGTCACAAGGGCTTGAGCCATTTCCTGAAGTGGCAGCGGGACGCGTTCGCGATCGGGCCGGCCGACCGCGTCGCCCAGTTGACCGGTCTCTCGTTCGACGTGGTGCTCAGGGACCTGTTCCTGCCGCTGACAAGCGGAGCCACACTGTGCCTGCCGGGAGAGGATGACGATCTGGGGGCGGACCGAATCCTGCCCTGGTTGCAGCGGCACGGAATCTCGGTCCTCCACACAGTCCCGGCATTGGCCCACTCCTGGCTTGCCGGCGTTCCCCCGTCGAGCTCTCTTCCCGCGCTGCGGTGGGTGTTCTTCGCGGGAGAGCCGCTCACCGAGTCCCTGGTCCGGCGGTGGCGCGAGGCCTTCGGTGAGGACGGGGGAATCGTCAACCTGTATGGCCCGACCGAGACCACGCTGGCGAAATGCTCGTATCGGGTGCCGGCAGATATCCCATCGACCATTCAACCCTTGGGCTGGCCGCTCCCCGAGACCCAGGCGCTGGTGCTCTCGGGAGCAGGCAGACTCTGCGGCATCGGCGAACCGGGCGAGATCGTTCTGCGCACCCCGTTCGGCACGCGAGGCTACGTCAACGCGCCCCAAGAGTGTCAAGCCCGGTTTGTGCCCAACCACTTCCGGTTCGACCCACGGGATCTGCTCTATCACACTGGGGACCGCGGACGCTATCGCCTGGACGGGTCGCTCGAGTTCCTCGGCCGCACCGACGATCAAGTCAAGATTCGCGGGATACGGGTCGAGCCAGCAGAGGTCGAGATGGTGCTGAGCCGGCACCCGGCCGTGCGAGCGGTCGCAGTGCTTGCCCGGGAAGACATCCCCGGCGATAAGCGACTGGTGGCCTATGTCGTGCTCGCCGGGAATCCGGCAGAGGAGCTCAGCCGGGTGCGCAATTTCGCGAAGGAGCACTTGCCCGACTACATGGTACCGGCGGAGTTCGTCTCGCTGGACCGGCTGCCACTTTCGTCCAACGGGAAACTGGACCGCCGTGCACTCCCGGCGCCGGTCGCGGTGGGGGTAGGAGGTGCAGCCTCCTTCGTGGACCCGCGCACCCCGGTCGAGGAGCTGCTCGCCCGGATCTGGGCCGAGGTATTGGGCCTAGATCGCGTAGGCATCGAAGACAACTTTTTCGCGCTGGGTGGCCATTCGTTGCTGGCGATCCAGGTGATGGCGAGGCTGCGCGACGAGCTCGGTATAGAGCTCGCCCTGCGCGCGCTGTTCGAGACACCCACAGTAACCGGGTTGGCAGGCAGAATTCTTCAGGTGGACCAGACGCCGTGAGCAGATCCCACCACCCTGACTCTTTCGTTCGGAGGCACGCCCTGCTCGGGGCGCACCTTCGCGGGGTGGGTATGCGAACCTCTCCCTCTCACACCATCCCTCGAGGGCAGCACGGCGACACCATTCCCC
>JBKJZM010000007.1:0-16723 GCA_046715295.1 Gemmatimonadales bacterium
GTACCGGTGAACCTCGATCTTTCTCCGGTCAGGGCCGACCTGCGCGACCGGGTAGTCCTCCTGACCGGGGCGGCCGGCTCGATCGGGTCCGAGCTCGCCCGCCAGATTGCCCCATTCGGCCCCGCACGCCTGGTGCTGCTCGATCAATCAGAGAGTGATCTGTACTTCGTGCACCTGGAGCTGCGGAAAGCTCATCCGGACCTGGAGCTGGTGCCGGTGATCTGCGACATCACCCATGCCGGACGCCTGGCACAGGTTTACGCCCAGTATCGCCCTGATTATGTGGTGCATGCCGCGGCGTACAAACACGTACCTCTGATGGAAACGAACGCCCTCGAGGCGGTCCGGAACAACGTGCTCGGCACGTTGCTCGTGGCTACTACGGCGGTCAGGTACGGCGCCAGCAAGGTGCTGCTGGTTTCCACGGACAAGGCCATCAACCCATCCAGCGTGATGGGTGCAACCAAGCGGGTTGCCGAGCGGATCATTTTCGGCCTGCCGAACCTGCACCGGTCGGGCACCGACTTCAGGGCCGTGCGGTTTGGGAATGTGCTCGCCTCCAACGGGAGTGTCATCCCCCTGTTCGAGCGGCAGCTGGCGGCGGGCGGGCCGATCACGGTCACGCATCCGTTGGTGGAACGGTACTTCATGACCATTCCAGAAGCTGCACAGCTAGTGCTCCAGGCGGGATCGCTGCCGGAGACGGCCGGGGCCATCGCCATGCTGGAAATGGGCGAGCCGGTCCGCATCCTGGACCTGGCCGAGAAGCTGATCCGGTTCTCCGGACAGGTACCGGGAAAAGACATTGGTATCGTGTTCACCGGCCTGAGACCCGGTGAGAAGCTCACCGAGGAGCAGGTCTCTGCCCTCGAGGAAACCGTCCCCACCTCCAACGAAAAGATTCACATCCGTCAGACAGCCGAGAGCGTCGGGCCCGAGCTGGTCCAGAAGCTCAGTCGGCTGTTGGCCTACCTAGACGCAGGTGATCGGGAAGGCCTGCTCGCAACCCTCTGCGACCTGGTGCCGGAATGTGTGTCGCCCCTGCGGGAACATCAGTCGAAACCGGCCTCACGGCTCGAGCCTCTGTCGATCAGCCGCGTCTCCGAACCCTGGCATGCAGTCATGGACTCGAGTCACACGTCCTGGCGTGATCGCCGCAGAAGCGGGCGCCTCGCTCCGCCGGTGGACCTGCATGTCGAAGAGCGGAGGCAGGGAGTGGTTTGCCGTCGTAGAGAGGCCCGCGCGGGAGGCCGCCGCCAGACCGACGTGGTCGTCCTGCTGCCGACCGGCTCAGCCCCCACCATCTAGCGTTGCGGCCACCGAGGAAAGCGCGCCGGACCAGGGGAAGCGGGTAGGCGAGCGAAACTTCATCGCTTCCCCGCTTCCAGTCTCACCCACCGCCCCTACAGCGCCGGCCCCACGCCACTCCCAAGCATGGCTCGGCGCACCAGCGGAATCGGTGGACCCCCGTAGGACAAGAAGGCATCATGGAATGACTTCCACGCCTCCTGCCCACCTCGCTCTCGAGTCCAATCCTCGCGCAGCCTATAGATCATCAATTTTCCCATCGTATAGTTCAGGTACGCGGGGTCATAGGTGCCGCGGGCGGCCTGTTGCCTCGAATTGCCGGGGTCCTGAAAAGCCTGTTCCCGGAACATCCGCTCCGACTCCTCGACCGTCATGCCCTTGGTGTGCAGTCCGATCGCAGAGAGGTACCGCACATTGCGCAGAAGCGCATTGGAGAGCTGCCCGATGTGAACCTCCGGATCCCCCTCTCCCAGTCCCATTTCATACATCATTTCCTCGGTGTAGTGCGCCCAGCCCTCCGCAAAGGCGTAACCTACGAAGACCTGTCCGAACTTGGATTTGGCCCGGTTCGAATGGAGGAAATTGAGGAAGTGTCCGGGCCAGACCTCGTGCACGCTGGTGAACAGCAGCTTGGCTACCCCGGGAACATAGGCCGCCTGCTCTACGACCGACCAGGCGCTGTCCGGCGGAGCGATGTAGTAGATGGAGGGGATGTTCTTCTCGTATGGCCCCGGAATATCGATGTAGGCAAAATTGAACCGCTGATACGGAGGCGCCTCGTGGACTAGCGCGCGCTCCCGGCCCGGGACCGACACGATATCCCTGGCTCGCACGAACGCTTCCAGGGTATCGAGCTGCACCCGAGCTGCGGCCACAGCCCCACCGGCCGGCTTGTGGGCGTTCATTCGTTCCATGCACTTGCGCAGTGACAAACCACGAGCAAACTCTCGACACGCGCTCTTGAGATCTGCCAGGTTGCGCGCTAGGTCGGCCTGGCCCCGTGCCTCCAGAGTGTCGAGTGGGACCTCGACCCTCTCGGTGGATCGCAGCATGTCCCGGAAGAGCTCAGGCCCGATGGCAAAGCCGCTGGTCCCTCGCCTCTGTTCGGTTGCCAGCCATGCGTCCATTTCCCTCAGCGCCACAACCGCGGCGGCATTGGCCGAGGCAAAGTCTCGACGGGTCACCGAGTCCCTGACGGAATCGAATGCCATCGGGACGTCCTGCTCCAGATAACTCACCATCCCACCGAGCCGCCCCCGGCCGATATCCGCGTAGGTCCGGGGCATCGGCGTCTGCAGGTTGGCCCGCATCTGAGTCAGTGCCTTCGGCAGGGACCTGGCCCAGCGGGTGTAGGCCCGCATCCGCGCGGCGAGCGGTGCGTAGGGGCGCGCCAGGTAGACGTTGGGGTCGATCTGATCGGTGTACCAGGTGGGATTCCGGCGGGGCCAATCAGCCCGCTCCTGCCAGAACAGGTCACGATCCAGCACCGCGAGGAGGTATTCCCGCTCCAGTCCCCGGGGTGCGTCGCTACTATCGATCGGGAACGCGGCCGCACTGTCGCGCAGCTGGTGGAGCCTGCGGGTCCATCTCAGGAGACCGGCATCGCCCCAGTCGGGAAAGCGGCCGTCGAAGTCATGCCGGCCCTGGTAGACCGCGAATAGAGGGTTGGCCTCGAAATAGGTCTCGATGAACCCGGAGACGAACCGGTCCCATTCGCGAGCGGGGCGAATGCCCTCCTGAGACCTGCAAGAACCGAGTAGCACCAGGGCTGCGAGCATCGAGCGACTGAACCAGGGAACCATTTCCACCCTCCGATTAAAACGGGATGTTGCGCCGGCTTGATTCTCCTCGTTTGTTTTGAACCATGCAAGGCACCCTCCCTGCGGCCACCGCCATCGAGCTCGACGCAGCCCTGCTTCAGGCGGCGATTACCGCTGGGCTGGCCGCCCTGTGCGTCTTCCTTTTTTTTCGTTACCGGAAAGCGTACTTCGGCTGGTGGGCCGCTGCCTGGGGACTGTACCTCCTACGTATCGTCGCCATCACCAGTTTCCTGCTCTCGTCAGACTGGAGTTGGCTCTACTGGCATCAGGTGGTCACCGGTTGGACCGCGCTCGCGTTGCTCTACGCCGCCCTGGTCTTCTCTCAGCAGATTCGCTGGCGTTGGCGGTATCTGGGGCTGGTGCTGTTTCCGCCGGCGTGGTCGTACATCGCCATCTACCGTCTCGACCACTTCCTCTGGGCCGCCGGTCCAGCCGTCCTTTTCCTGAGCCTGGCGACCCTGTGGACGGGATGGGTTTTCTTCCAGTATCGGCGCACGGTCCCGTCGAGCGGGGCCACACTCCTGGCCGTGGCGTTTGGTCTCTGGGGACTGCACCACCTGGACTACCCATTTCTTCGGGCCCGTGGCGCCTGGGCGCCCTGGGGATACTATCTCGACATTCTGTTGGCGCTAGCCGTGGGGGCCGGGATTCTGCTGCTGGTGCTGGACGATCTCCGCCGTGGACTCGCCGCATTGTCGGCCCTCTCGGGGGACCTGCAGCGAGCCGGCCGGGAGCAGGACGTGCTCGCCGCCCTCCTGGCACGCCCTCTCACCCTTCCCGCGGTTCGGGGTAGCGCACTGTACGTCGTGGCTGCCGACGGCGGCCATTTCGTCCGCGGGGCGGGCGTATGTGCGAGCTGGCCCGACGGCCCCATACCGGTCTCCGGCGCCGCTGTGCTGCGCCGGGTAATTCAGACCGGACGGCCGCAGTTCAGCGGGGATTGGACCGACACCGCTCCCGGCGGATCGGCGTACGCGTACGCGGCGGTTCTGCCGATCTTGCGGGAGCACGGTGTAGTGGCCGCGCTGGTGCTGGTGGGCCACGCGCGCGACCCGTTTACGGCGCTGGACGATAGTTTTCTCCTTGCCCTCGGTCATCAGGTCGGAGCCGCGCTGGAAAACGCCGATCTCTATAACCGGCTCGAGGCCCGCACCGTCGAGCTGGCACGACTCTCGGCCCGGATGATCGAGCAGCACGAGGAAGAGCGCCACCGCCTCTCACGCGAGCTGCACGACGAGACGGCGCAGGTGTTCTCGGCCGTGAAGATGGAGCTCGGAGTTTTGCGCGATACGGCGCAGCCGGGCCAAGCAGCACGTTTAGATCACGTTCTGACGCTCATCGATACCGGTATTCGGAGTATCCGCAGTGTCACCAATGACCTTCGCCCATCTCTGTTGGACGACCTCGGGCTGCTTCCCGCATTGCGCTCCCTGGTGGCGGACTTCGGTGAGCGCAGCGGCATCCGAACCGGACTCGCCGTCCCCTCGGCTCTTCCGGCGCTGTCCACCGAAGCCGAGCTTGCGCTCTTCCGCGCGCTGCAGGAGGCTCTCTCGAACGTGTTGCGGCATGCCAATGCCCGCACGGTGGACATAGGAATCTCGATCAACCGAGAGGGAGTGCTCCTTCAGGTGAGCGACGATGGGCGCGGCCTGCCGGCCGGCATGGCACCGGAAAGCCTGGAGCTCCAGGGCCACATGGGCCTGGCTGGGATGCGCGAACGCATCACCGCGCTAGGGGGCACCGTGCGTCTCCGAGGTCGAAATGGTGCCGGGGCACTCCTGGAGGTGCTTGTTCCGGCTCCCGAAGTCGCCCGCTCGTGACTCCGCCCATACGGGTGCTGGTCGCCGATGATCACATGATCGTGCGCACCGGAATTCGCCATGTCCTGGAGAGCGAGGCCGGTTTTGAGGTGGTGGGGGAGGCCGCCACCGGTGCCGAGGCCCTGGCCCTGGCCGCGAAGCTGAAACCCGATGTCGTGGTACTCGATATCTCCATGCCCGGAGAGTCCGGCCTCCAGCTCGCGGCGCGGCTACGGGACAGCTCGCCAGAGCCCCGGGTTCTCATCCTGAGCATGCATGACAACGCGGAGTACGTGCTGGAAAGCGTACGGGCCGGAGCCCACGGCTATCTGTTGAAGGACACGGCCGCCACCGAGCTTCGGAACGCCATCCGTACGGTGTGCGGGGGTGAGTCATACTTCAGCCCACCGATCGCCACCCGACTGCGTGAGGCGCTCAGGGGTGAGCACGAGACCCACGCCGGTACACTGTCACAGCTGACGGGGCGCGAGCGCGAGGTGCTCCTGGGAATAGCTCAGGGACGGACCAACAAGGAGATCGCCGGGGAGCTGGGCATCAGCCACCGAACCGTGGAGACCCACCGGGAGAGCCTGATGCGCAAGCTGCAGATTCGCACCGTGGCGGAGCTGACCCGGTTTGCCCTCGGCGCGGGCATCATCGGAGAGAGCAGGGCCCGACCATGATTATCTTTGGGCCATGACCGACGTCAGGCCGATTTCTCCGCCCCGGTCGAGGGCAGCTGGCTCCAGAATCAAGACCGGTATCGTCATGATGAACCTGGGCGGACCAGCCACGCTCGACGATGTCGAGCCATTTCTGCTCGAGCTGTTCGCCGACCGGGAGATCATTCAGCTCCCCCTCCAGCGGTGGCTGGGCCCGTTTATCGCTCGCCGGCGAACCCCTAAGGTTCGGAAACTCTACGCCGGCATCGGGGGCGGTTCGCCGATCCTCCGATATACCGAAGCGCAGGGGAGAGGCATGGTCGCCCGGCTGGATCGGACCTCTCCGGAGACTGCACCGCACCAGTTTTATGTGGCCTTCCGCTACACCCACCCCCGCAGCGACGACGCTCTGCGCGCCATGGAGGTCGACGGCGTCGAGCGTGCGGTGGCGTTCACCCAGTACCCACAGTTTTCCTGCAGTACCACGGGCTCAAGCCTCATTGTGTGGTGGCGCGCGGCCGCGCGCACCCGCCTCCGCGACTCCTTTGAGTGGAGCCTCATCGACCGCTGGCCGGTTCACCAGGGCTTCATCGATGCCATGACCGAGACCGTAAGGGAAGGCATGGAACAGTTCGAGCTGGCCGATCGGGAGAACGTGTTGATCTTATTCAGCGCCCACTCGCTCCCGCTCGACGTGATCGACCGGGGAGACGCCTACCCTCAGGAGGTCGGCGCTAGCGTCCAGCGCGTGGTCGAGCAACTGGGAGAATCGAATCCCTATATTCTGGCATACCAATCCGACGTCGGTCCGGTACGCTGGCTCGGGCCCAGCACCGAGCAGGTGCTGCGGCGGCTGGGTGCTCGAGGACATAAGCATGTCCTGGTAGTCCCCATCGCCTTTACCAGCGACCACATCGAGACGCTTTCTGAGCTCGACCGGGAGTACGGTGAGGTGGCACACGAGGCCGGCATCACCCACTACAAGCGGGCGCCCGCCTTGAACGATCGGCCGCTGTTCCTCGACGGATTGGCGCAGATCGTCAGAGAGCACCTTGCCTCGGGCCTAGCTCACACCAGCCAATATCCCACGCGTTGCGCCGGCTGCACCAATCCCCAATGTCGCAACATTCTGAATCCGTTGGGACGAGCGGCGAGGGTCAGACCGTAGAGCGTGCTGTCATCCTTAGGGGGTGAAACGAACGAGGGATCTCTCTGGGAGGCAGCGCCCTACTCAGAACGAAGGTCCCGGCTGACAGGATAAAGCACTCGGCGAACCAGGCGGTCGGCCATCTGACGCACAACCTCCCGATCTGCTTCCGACAGAGATTCCAGCCGAGCCAGTGCCCAGGCCGATTCCTGCTCGGCCAGCTTGACACCAAGCCGGTGGAGCTCGGCAAGTTTGCCCGCCGCGGCTCGACCGCGCAGGCTGAGATTCAATCGCTCCAGCTCGTCCTCGATCACCTGGTGGGCGTCCTCCAGCGCGGCTGAGGCGGCTCCTGCTTCGGGACAGCACAACTGCTGAAGGTCGTCGAGATCGAAGAGACGGACCCCGGGAATATCCCGAGCAGCCGGATCCACGTTACGGGGCACCGACAGATCCATTACGAAGAGCTCCCCATTCGATCGGGCGGCGGCCACCTCCGAGAGCTGGGCTGCCGAGACCACCGGCTGTGAGCTTCCGGTGGCCACCAGCAACAAGTCGGCACTCTCGAGTTTTTGGGTCAACACCTCCCAGGATCCGCTAGCGGCTCCCCATGCCTCTGCCAGGACCTGAGTCCGAGCCGGCCGCCGGTTCAGGAGCGTAACCCGGGACGCCCCAAGCTCGTGAAGGGCTCGCAACACACCTTCAGCGGCTTCGCCGGCACCGAGCACAACCACTTCCCGTGATCCAATCGCTCCCCAACGTTCTGCAATGAGGTCAACGGCCGCCGAGCTCACCGAGGCAGGATGCCGGCCGAGGAAAGTCTCGCACCGGACCCGCCGGCCCGCAGCCAGCGCTGCGGAGAGTATCACGTCCATGTCCCTGGTAGTGGTTCCAGCGGCCCGGGCCGCGTCGAAGGCTCGCCGGACCTGGCCGAGGATCTCGGCTTCTCCCAGGATCTGCGATTCCAGGCCTGCCGTAACCATGAACAGATGACGCACGGCCACGAGCCCGTCGTAGCGAAGCAATTGAGGGACCGAGGCCGCCCCACCGCCCTTCGCGACTCGGCGAAACCAGGGCTCCAGATCGCCGTCGCCAGACCAATAGAGCTCGCAGCGGTTACAGGTGGAAAGCAGGAGGGACGATTGGCCAGCCCTGAGCTGGTCTTCCAGCAGCGCAGCGGTTTCGGCCGGGGTGAAGGCGAATGGCTCGCGTTCCTCGACGCTGGCCACATGATGGCTGACGCCAACGAGATGGAAGGAGAGGTTTGGAAGCACCCACAAGGCTAGGCCCCGGCTGCCCCTGATTCAATCCGCAGACTTCCGGAGGCCTGTCCGTAACTTTACGGAGGCGGTCGTGGGAGATAAGAGCCCCCCGAGGTGTTTCGGGGGGCCGTGAGCACATGCGCTTGCTGTGCGAAGGCTCAGCGTGATCGCGCGCTCTCGCCATTAGTCGAGTTCTCGCCGAGCCGCTGCGACTGAGCGCCACTCCTTGCCCGGGAGGATTCTGAACCGGAGGATCTCACCCGAATCTCCCGCGGCTTGGCCCGCTCGGCTTTGGGGATACTAACGAACAGGACTCCGTTCTCGTACCGGGCGTCGATCTTTTCCGGATCCACGGTACTCGGCAGGACGAATGTTCGCTCGAAGGTGCCATAGGTGCGTTCGAAGCGATGAATGCGTTCGTTTTTTTGCTCCGCCTGATGCCGCTTCTCACCACGGATGGTGAGGACGTTGTTCTCCAGCGAGAGCCGTACGACTTCGGGGTCCACGCCTGGAAGTTCCATGCTGATCTGGATACCGTCGGCATCCTCGGACACGTCCGTTGGGGCGAACCACGCGGAGGTGATCACGCTACCCTGCTCGGGGTTTGGCATGCCGGCAAAAGCTTCATCAAGGAAATGGTTGAGTCGCTGGAGCCCGAAAAGGCCTGCGGGGTGGTCACGGTGGCCAGTGAGTGGTGCCATGCGTTCCTCCTGTAACTGCACTCGCGAAGAGTGGGTTAATGGATGACCGGATGTCCAGGCTCTAAGGCCCAATTCTCAAAGGGGTCTCGAGCCAGCTTCCAGCGGAATGCAGCCGCTGTGCCAGCCAGAGCATTTATTTCTCGGCCAAAATGACAAGGGGGGTCTGCCAGGTGGCAGACGCGGCCTCTACAGCCTGTTCGCCGCGCCCTTCATCGTCTGCTGATACAGCTCCAACAGGCGCCGCATGCGCGCGACGTGCTCCTTCACTTCGGATGGCTCGGGACCAGCGGCGGTTCCGGTGCCGCCCCCGATGTCGGCCAGGACTGAGTCACTCAAGGCTCTGAACTGCCCCGAGTCCGCGAAGCCAACGCGGTACAGGTCTGCCTGCATCGAGTTGACCAGGTCGCTCGCCAGGTTCTTGTAGGCGGTCAGATTCTCTGTGCTGGTCTGCGAGCCTCTGCTCATCAGCTCGAGCTGGTTTCTTAGCGCCGGGATCAATCTAGGCGCCTCCAGTTCGGAACCGCTATTGGTGCCTTCCAGGCCATCTTCACGGGCACGGTTCTCCGAATCGGCGGTATAGGGAGACGCGGAGGCTGCCCCGCGTGCGCCGCTTTCCGGACTTTCGCGGCCGCAGGCAGACAGGATGAAGGCGAGGGCCAGGAGTTGGACGCGTATCATAGGCGCTCTCGAGCGTTGGGTGTGGCGAACCTTACGAATTAAGTGGTTGGGTAGTGCCTGAGACCGTGTTCCGGGTCACTCCACGGGTTCCCGTCTTGCCAGTCCTACCTACCGAACAATCTGCCGAGCACTCCCGTACTGGTGGATGCCTCGAAGACGTGTGCCAGCTCGGCCATCGACGCATACCGCTCCGCCGGATTGACCGACAAGGCCTTGGCGATGACCGCCTCGAGTTTGGCGGGCAGGTCGCCACGCACCGCCCGGAGGGGTAGCGGTGCCCCTCGGAGTCGAGCGATCATGGTCTCCTGGGCGCTCTTGCCGGTGAATGGAAGCTGCCCGGTGAACAGCTCGAAGGCCAGGATCGCGAGCGCGTAAACGTCGCTCCTGCCGTCGAGGGGCTTCCCCCGAATCTGCTCCGGGCTCATGAACTCCGGTGTACCCAGCACGATCCCGGTCGCCGTGAGCTTCACCACATCCGGCCCGGCCCGCCGTTCTTTGGCCAGACCGAAATCCATCACCACGGCGCGGAACCCGGTGGGTGCCTCGGGGTCAGGCACGAGCATGACGTTCTCGGGCTTGAGATCTCGATGAATGATCTGCAGCTCGTGCGCATGCCCGAGGCCGTGGCACACTTGTACCAGGAGAGGAATCCCTTCCGCCACCGGGAAAGGGCCTCGGCGAGTCTCGTGCTCGCTGAGTGGCTCCCCTTCGAGATACGGCATGACGAGGTAGAGTAACCGGTCGGGGGTCTCTCCAAGGCGGAGGATCGGGCAGACATTGGGATGGTTGAGCCGGGTGGCGATAGTGGCTTCGCGGCGCAGCCGTTCGACGGACGCCGGATCCCGCGATAGTCGGGGTATCAGAATCTTCACTGCTACCGACCTGCCGGTCTCGATCTCCTGCGCCTCATAGACATACGACATCCCTCCTTCTCCCAACTTCCGGTTGATCTGGTAGCGCTGGTCGAGGATCTGCCCGGTGAGGCTGCCGAGGGCGGTTGGGCGATCGGCAAGACGGGACGAAGGGTTCTCCCCAGCGTCTGCCTGTCCGCCTGTCCGCCTACCCGACTCCGGCGCGGATTCAACCAGCAAGGAGCCGTCTTTTACGCAGAACCGCGCGGGAGCGTCGTAGGTGGTCTGACAGCGCGGGCAGCGCCGGTTACTCAATCGCGGAACCGGTTTCGGCCATCGCTCTTGGCACGGTAGAGGTGAGTGTCGGCCAGGCGGAGGAGCGACTCTCCGTCGCTCACCCGCTCGTCGGGATAGGACGCGATCCCGATGCTGATCGTGACCCGAACCGGCCGGCCTTGTTCGCCGAAGTCATGGGTAGCCACCCGCCTGAGGATGCGCTCGGCGAAGTTGCGGGACTCGGTATTGGTGGTCTCCGGCAGCAGCACCACGAACTCCTCGCCGCCGTACCGGGCCACAATGTCGACCGAACGCTGCTCCCGCTTCAGCAGATTGGCCAGCTGCTTCAAGACCCGATCGCCCACCAGGTGGCCGTGGGTGTCGTTGATTTGCTTGAAGTTGTCGATGTCCACCATCATGCCGGTCAGCATCGTGGCATAGCGGGCGGCCCGGTCCATCTCCTGCTCCAGCTTCTCCATGAGCGCCCGCCGGTTGAAGCAGTTGGTCAGCGGGTCGGTCTCGGCCAGATGGCGCATCTGTTCCTGGCCCAGGACGGCATTCTCCAGATCGTACGCCCGCTCGAGCGCCGCTACCGCGGCAATGATCACTTCCTCGGCGAATTGCACGTCGTGCTCGTTGAGCGGAGCGTCCTCGGTGGTGGTGCGCAGGAAGAAGACTCCTGCCGGCTGCTCCTTCAGCGCAAACCGGAGCGCCACCGCCGATCGAGTCTGCACCGGACGCCCCTCCGCCTCCCACTCTTCCCGGATCCCGCGGTAGAGTGGATCGGTCTGTACGTCGCGCACCAGGACCGTTTCACCGGTCGCCAGGGCGTGCCGGATCTCGGGGTATCGCTTGAGGTCGACTTGGAGGTTGTGCAACATCGGGTTCTCGAAGGCCGCTACGACCGTGCCGGTCTCGTCCTCCGAATTGGCCATGATGATAGAGCAGCGCGAGATACTCAGTCCCTGGGCGACCCGGCGGACCAGAATGCTGTAAATCTCCTCCGGCTTCAGCGAGGCGGTCACCTCCTGCATGATATCCATCATCTCGGAGCGCGACCGTGCTTCTGCCCTGGCCTGGTTGAGCTCGCGCCCGACCCGGAGGTGAGCCTTGACTCGGGCCAGCAGCTCTCGAACCCGAAACGGCTTTGGAATGAAATCGGCGGCACCGAGCCCGAGCGAGCGGACGGTGGCCTCCTCCGGGGGCATGGAGGAAATCATGAGCACGGGCAGATCCTTGAAGCGGGGATCGGCCTTGACCCGCTGCAGCAGCTGCAGGCCATCAACCTTGGGCATCATGATGTCGAGGAGAAGGAGATCGAACTGTTCGGCGCTCAGGTGCTCGAAGAGGTGCTCGCCCCCGGGGGCGGTGAAGACATCGTAGCCGTTCTCCTTGAGGATCCAGGACAAGGTGCGTGACAGCGCTTGATCGTCGTCCGCCACGAGGATCTTGGGAGCGACCGTCATCAGTTCACCAGGCGATGGAAGAGGTCGGGATCGACGTTCCCCCCACTGATCACGACAACGGTTGAACCGGTCGGCCGGACCCGTCCGCCGAGTAGTGCGGCCGTCGTCACGGCGCCGGAAGGCTCGGTCACGAGTCGCAGTTCGTCATAGAGATACTTGACTGCTGTCGCAATCTCGTCCTCGGAGACCTGGACCGCCTGGCGAACTACGCTGGACAGCACGGCGAACGGCAAGTCACCGATGGACAACGGCAGGAGGCCATCGGCCAGACTTGCCGCCAGCTCGAGCCTGGTCGGCCGGCCGGCTTCGAGGGCCCGGGCCAGCTTGGCCGCGGCGATCGGCTCGACGCCGACCACCTGGACCGAAGGTTTGACTGCGGCGACGGCCGCGGCGATGCCGGCGATGAGGCCGCCACCGCCGACCGGTACGAGAATGGTCTCGACCTCGGGCCGGGCCTCGAGGTTAACGAGGCCGCACGTTCCCTGCCCGGCAATAACATCCAGGCTCTCGTATGGGGGCACCATGGAAAGGCCTCGCTCCCCCGCCAACGCCAACGCCCGAGCGTGCCGCTCGGCGGAGCTGTTGCCGGCAAACACCACCTCGCCCCCCTGCCGCTTGACTCCCTCGACCTTGTTCGTGGGAGCCCTCTCCGGCATGACCACGACGGCGTGGGTGCCAAGCAGGCGGGCGGCAAACGCGACCGCCTGACCATGATTGCCGCTGGAATAGGTGATCACTCCGCGAGCCCGCACGGCCGCGGGAATCCGGGAAACCGCGGTGTACGCACCGCGGATCTTGAAGGCCCCGATGGGCTGGAGGTGCTCGCACTTCGCGGCCACTGGAAACCCCAGACGAACGGCCAGTGCGCCCATGTCGAGCAGGGGCGTCTTGACAGCGATACCTTCGAGACCCCGCGCCGCGCTCCGTAACGCCTCGAGCGGCACTGCGGCGCCCGGGGTTGGTCCGATTCTAGGAGAGAGGTCGGCCCAGCGGTCGGTGGCGGATGTCATGACCAATCATAACCTTACTCCAGGGCCGCCGTCGGAGCGGCCTCATCACCGCCGGCCACCTCCTCCGCTCCTGCCTCGTCTTCCTTCACGACCCGCGCGACGTCCACCACGGCATCGCCCGAATCGAGGTTCATGACTTTCACACCCTGGGTGTTACGCCCGATGACCCGAATACCGTCCACCGGCAGCCGGATGATGACGCCGTGGCGGGTGATCATCATCAGCTCGTCGTCCGGGATGACCTCCATGAGCGCCACGATAGACCCGGTCTTATCGGTCTTCTTGAGCGTGATGATGCCTTTGCCGCCGCGCTTCTGGACCCGGTAGTCGGCCAGTTCAGACCGCTTGCCGTAGCCCTTCTCGCTGACCACCAGGATGCTGGCATCGCGCCGTACCACCACCATGCCGATCACCTGGTCGCCCTTCTCCAGCTCGATTCCCTTGACTCCGGTCGTTGCCCGGCCCATGTCGCGGACGTCGCTGTGGTGAAAGCGGATACTCATGCCGTCCTTGGTGGCCAGAATGATGTCGCTGTTCTGGTCACACACCTGCACGTCGATGAGCTCGTCCTCCTTCTCGATGTTGATGCCGCAGATTCCGGTTGCCCGGACGTTGCCGTACGCCGAGAGAACGGTCTTCTTCACCGTGCCCTGCCGGGTGGCGAAAATGAGGCTCTGGTCGTCGCTGAATTCCCTCACCGGCACCAGGGAGGCGATCTGTTCATCGGGCCTGATGGCGATGCAGTTGATCACCGGCTTGCCGCGAGCGGCGCGGCCCGCCTGCGGGATCTCGTGCACCTTCAGCCAATAGACCTGACCCCGATTGCTGAAGAACATCAGGTAGTCGTGGGTGCTGGCGATGAAGAGGTGCTCGACCCAGTCGTCGGCCTTGAGGTCGGCCCCAGTCAGGCCGCGACCCCCGCGGCGCTGCCGCTTGTACGTCGTGATGGGGATCCGCTTGATGTAGCCGCTGTGGGACACGGTGATGACCATGTCCTCCTCGGCAATGAGGTCCTCGACCGTGAACTCCCCCTGGTCGGCCACGATCTCGGTCCGGCGATCGTCACCGAAGGTCTGGGCGACCTCGTCCATCTCCTCCTTCAGGATTGCCATCCGCTTCGGCTTGGATGCGAGGATGCCTTTCAGCTCCTTGATCGTCGCGCGAACCTCCTTCAGCTCGGCCTCCAGCTTTTCGATCTCGAGGCCGGTGAGCTTGGCCAGCCTCATGTTGAGGATGGCGTCGCTCTGCTTCTCGCTCAGGCCGAACCGCTTGCGGAGTTTCCCGTCGGCCTCCGCCGTGTCCTCCGACTTTCGGATGATCTTGATGACCTCGTCGATATTGTCGACCGCGATCTTGAGACCATCGAGGATGTGCTCCCGCGCCTGGGCGGCGTCGAGATCGAACTGGGTGCGGCGGACAATGACCTTATGGCGGTGCTCGATGAAATGCAGGATCAGCTCCTTCAGGTTCATGACCTTGGGAGCGCCGTTGGTGAGCGCCAGCATGATCACGCCGAAGGTGGTCTGCATCTGGGTGTGCTTGTACAGCTGATTGAGCACGACGTTGGGGATACTGTCGCGCTTCAGCTCGATGACGATCCGCATTCCTTCCTTGTCGGATTCGTCATTGATGTTCGCGATCCCCTCGATCTTCTTCTCACTCGCCAGCTCCGCGATTGCCTTGACCAGGTTCTCCTTGTTGACCTGATAGGGGATCTCTGTCACCACGATTTGCGACCGGCCGCTCGACTCCTTCTCCTCGATCTGTGCCCGGGCCCGCATGATCACGCGTCCCCGCCCGGTCTCGTACGCCTCCTTGATCCCTTCCCGGCCATAGATGTATGCCCCAGTGGGGAAGTCGGGACCCTTGATCACCTTGCGCAGCTCGCCAATGGTGGCGTCGGGGTCATCCACCAGCAGCTGCACCGCCTTCACTACCTCGCGCAGGTTATGCGGCGGGATGTTGGTGGCCATCCCGACCGCGATGCCACTGGAGCCGTTAACGAGGAGATTCGGAATCTTGGAGGGGAGAACGGTGGGTTCCTGCAGCCGATCGTCGAAGTTGGGCTGGAAGTCGACGGTGTTCCGGTCGATGTCCTCCAGCATCGTCATCGCGATCCGCGTCAATCGGGCTTCGGTATATCGATACGCCGCCGCGGGATCGCCATCGACCGAGCCGAAATTCCCCTGGCCATCCACCAGCGGGTAACGCAGGGAGAACTGCTGAACCATTCGCACCAGCGCGTCGTACACCGAGCCGTCACCGTGGGGGTGGTATTTCCCCAGCACGTCACCCACCACCGTAGCGGATTTCTTGTACCCCCGGCCGGGCACCAGGCCCAGCTCGTTCATGGCGTACAGAATCCGGCGGTGAACCGGCTTGAGGCCGTCCCGCACGTCAGGGAGTGCCCGGGAGACGATGACGCTCATCGAATAGTTGATGAACGACTGCTGCATCTCCTCCTCGATGAGCCGGGGCAGGATGCGTTCGCGCGAGTTGGGTGCGGTCATGAGGTCCTGAGCTGAGTCGGTGATGGGTCTGGAGCGGCGTCCAGTCCGCAAATATAGTCGGGAGCGCTGCCCGCCTGCAACCCTCTACCGGGCCTGGAAACCTAGATAGGGCAAGTAGTTAGTCGAGCGGAAGGGGAGACCTCCGGCAGGCCCCCGGACCCGGTCCGCCCAGCTTAAAGGTCCGGTAATTCGGACCGATACTAGCCAGTATGACCATACACTCCGTCCTGCTCGCCTTGGTTCTCCTGGCCGCGCCCGGGGTGCTGACGGCCCAGAAGACCGCATCGGCCAAGAAGGCTCCACCGCAACCGGCGGCTCCAACCGGCTTCGACAGCTTTCTCCTGCTGGTGTCCCCTCGGGATACCATCACCATCAAGAAGAGCCTCCGCGCCGCCACTGAGGCGGAAGCGCTGGCCGAGACCCGGCGCGAGCAGGCCGAAACCATGCGCCTCGGCGCCCTGGCCAGAACCGAGGCCAAGAAGGTGGAGATCGGCCGTCTCAAGGAGCGTATCAACGCCGCCAAGAGGGAGAATCGTGAAGCCGACCGGCTCGGACTGGAAGCAGAGCGCAAGGCGGCTGAGCGTGAGATCGAACTGCTCAAGGGTCGGGAAGAGTTGCGGAGAGCCGAGATCGAGTTCGAGATCAGGCGGGCAGACCTTGCCGCGTTGACCGCGAAGTCCCTCCAGCTGGAGCTACAGCTTGCCACCAGGCGAGCCGGGCGGCTCCGCATGCCGGGAGGCGGTGCCGGAGGGGCCAGTCTCGATCGGGTGATCGGTGAGCTCGAAAAGCAGACCCTCGAGGCTCAGCGGGACCAGGCCGCATCCAGCATCGACGTGGCCAAGACCGAGATGGTCGTGATCGACCGCCGGCTGGAGATGCTAGAGGCGCAGCAGAGAGTGTTGGGGGGGGAGTAGAGACTCGGACGCACCGCGCACCAGCAGGACGGTTCCCGCCCCCCGTCCGACCAACGGCTCCAATCTTGGTTGCACGACCTCCCCGATCGGCCGTCCCTCCCTGTCGAAAACCCTGGATACCGTCGCTGGCTCCCATCCAGTCATCTGGACCATTCGGCACCTCTCCTTGGCAGGGCTGAACCGGAACTACCCATCCGTCGTATGCTTGAGATGCCACAAATAGCTGGAGGGTTGCTTGTGAGCTAGGAGCTGGGTGCTAGGAGCTAGGGAGGGTTCCAATTCCTGACCTGCGATTTCCAGCTCCCAGCTCCCAGCTCCTAGC
>JBKJZM010000008.1:0-4143 GCA_046715295.1 Gemmatimonadales bacterium
CTGAGCCGGCTCCTGAGCGAGTTCCTCGACTTCGCGCGGGTGCGGGCGACGCAGTTCGCGCCCCTGGATCTCCACGCCGTGGTCGTCGCGGTGGTGCGGCTGATCCGCGCCCACCCTGATTGCCGGCCGGATGCGGCCATCACGATCGAGGGAGGACACACGGTCCTCGAGGGCGATGAAGATCTACTTCATCGTGTGATTGCGAATCTGGTTCTGAATGCGGTACAGGCCGCCCGCGGCCCCATCAAAATCACGGTGTCCGTGGCCGCGGTTCAGGCTTCCGATATTCCGCACGGGACCAACCTGGAGCACGCGGTGCGGCTGCAGGTCAGAGACAATGGGCCCGGCATCCCGGAAGAGGTTCGGGAGCGACTGTTTCAACCGTTCGTGTCAGGCCGCTCCGGCGGCAGTGGGCTCGGGCTTGCCATCGTTCAGCGCGCCGTTGAGGCGCACCGGGGCCTGGTCCTGGTCGATTCGGGGCCCGGTTCCGGTAACACGTTCACTATTTTCTTGCCTGCCAAGATGGTTGCGGAGGACGCTGCATGACTCAGAAGCCGTCGCTGCTGATCGTGGACGACGAGTCGGGAATTCTCGATACCCTGCGGATCTTGCTCCGCAATGAGGGGTTCGAGGTCACCACGGCACAGGGGGGAAAGGCTTGTCTGGAGCAGATCCGCTCCGGGACCCATGACATCATTCTCTCCGATGTGCGTATGCCGCAGGTCTCGGGTCTCGACATCCTCACCGCCGCCCGGGAGCAGGACCCGATGACGCCGGTGATTCTCATGACCGCCCAGGCTTCGCTCCAGAGCGCCATCAGCGCCGTCAACTCAGGCGCCTTCTACTATATCCAGAAGCCGTTCTCCAACGACGAACTGGTCGCCATCCTGCGGCGCGCCTGCGAGTACCGGGCGGTCAAGGTCGAGAACACCCAGTTGAAGCAGGAGATCCGCCGGCGCGACAAGCCTTCCATCACGCGGCCCATTGGGAAGTCCAAGCGATTCATGGAGGTGTTGAAGCTGGCCGAACATGTGGCGCCCACCGATTCCACCGTATTGATCCAGGGAGAGAGTGGGACCGGTAAGGAGGTCATCGCCCGCTATATCCACAACCTCTCCAGCCGGAGCGATGGACCCTTCCTCTCGATCAACTGTGGCGCCCTCCCCGAGAACCTGCTGGAGAGCGAGCTGTTCGGTCATGTGAAGGGCTCCTTCACTGGCGCAGTGCGTGATAAGCAGGGTTTGTTTGCGGCGGCCCGCGGGGGGAGCTTCTTCCTTGACGAGGTGGGCGAAATGCCCGCCTCCCTTCAGGTTAAGCTGCTTCGTGTGCTTCAGGAGCGTGAGGCCATTCCCGTCGGCGCCACCGAAGCCATCCCGGTTGACGTCCGGATCATCGCGGCGACCAACCGTGAGCTGGAGGAGGAGATCCGACGGGGCAACTTCCGCTCCGACCTTTTCTATCGGCTCAACGTCATAGCCATCAACCTTCCGCCCCTCCGGGAACGGCGGGACGACCTCCTGCTTCTGATTGAGGCGTTGATGCAGAACCTGGCCACCGAGACCGGAACCGAGCCCAAGGCCCTGGCCGCGGAAGCGCTGGATGCGGTAATGGTGTATGAGTGGCCGGGGAACGTGCGGGAGCTGGACAACGCCCTGGAGCACGCCGTGGTGCTGACCCGCGGGAACCTCATCGAGGCGTCACACCTCCCGGAGCGGATCACCAAGCGGAGGAAGGAGCCACTCGTGGCCGAGCGCTCCTATCTCAATCCCACGCTCGAAGTGATCGAGCGGGCGTACATTATGTGGGTGCTGCAGGCCGAGGGCGGGAACAAGACCCGGGCAGCGGAGGTCCTGGGCATCGATCCGTCGACGCTGTACCGCAAGCTCAGTCGGTACGAAGAGCAGGTGGAGGTGAAGGTCTAGCGCCAGAACTGCAGGCCGGCTGCGTCACAAGCGGGCCTGCGCCCTCGTCCAGCCGCCAGGACGGCTCCGACGGTTAGGCTTGGCCGCCCGAGGGTCCCGTCGCCCGCACATCCCTCCGAACAATCCCCTTTGATCCCCCACCCCTTGCTGCCGGCGATCGCAGGCCGCTTCTCCGAAAAAGAGACCCGGTCGCGCGAGAATGCTTGTGCTCACCGCTGTGCGCGGCAGCAGGTTGCGTCCGTGACCCCGCGTTGAGCCCTGTCTTGCAAAATCCGCCTGAGACGACTGGGAAAACGCCTGCATCCGGCGGTGCAATCAAAAGCTAAGTCCATGCACTCGTGCGGGTTGGAAAGGGCACCCGGGGGGTGGCATATGTGTTGCCTTACCGGGAGCCAGTTGCACCGCGTCTCGCACTACTGGCATTCCCGATGGCCGCGCCACTTAACCGGAGGAAGTATGAGCAACCGTAAGGGCTTTACCCTGATCGAGCTGTTGATTGTGGTCGTGATCATCGGCATCTTGGCCGCGATTGCGATTCCGAAGTTCGCCAACACGAAGGAAAAGGCCGTTGTGGCCGGTATGAAGTCCGACCTGCGAAACATGGTTACCGCCCAGGAAGGCTTCTTCTCCGACAACCAGACGTATGCCACTGCGTTCGGCGCTGTCCAGGCCAATGCTCCGGCGAGCCCGGCTTGCGGTGGTACCGTCGCCTTTGGTCCGACGCAGGGCAACCTCCCGGTATTCGCCGGTGGTTGTACTGCAGCTGGCTGGGCCATGACCGTAACCAATCCGGCCGTGACCAGCGCCTCGAACAACGTCTGCGGTATTTACGTGGGCGATCCGGCGACCTTTGCCCCTCTGGCGGGTCTTGCCGCGACTGACACCGAGGGCGCGCCGAAGTGCTACTAGTCGGCCCCTGAGGAGAAGTGTTTAAAGGATGGGCGGCGGTGTCTTACCGCCGCCCATTCTTCTTCTCACCTCGCATCAGTGGAGTGACCAATGAATGCCGCGAGGTCGAGAACCAGATCCAGGAAAGGACCGAAAAAGGGTATGACGCGCCGCCAAGGCTTCACCCTCATCGAGCTGCTGATCGTGGTGGTCATCATCGGCATCCTGGCCGCCATCGCCATTCCCAAGTTTACCAACACCAAGGGAAAGGCCATCGTCGCCAGTATGAAGTCCGACCTGCGCAATCTGTCGTCGTCCCAGGAGGGATACTGGGTGGAGTTTCGGACCTACTACGGCGGGGTCATTCCGGGCGCGGCCTTCAACTATCAGCCAACCGCGGGCGTGACAGTAGCGATCGTGAGCGCCAGTGGCTCCGGGTGGTCCGCTATCGCGACCGGGACGGGGACCCCCCAGACCTGCGCGATCTTCTACGGCAATGCCCCCGCGCTTCCTCCGGCCACCATCGATGGTGCAGTGGCCTGCAGCTAGCGGCGAGCCGTTCGCGGACCTGGTCGCGCCTCATGGATTGGGTCGATCGCAAGATGGCGAAGAACTTGCTTGGCGTATAGTGCAACGCAGTGCAGCGGAAGTGTTCGACCGGATCAATCGGTCCACCGCTGAGTTCTTCGGAGGTCCGCATCCACTCGACAGATTCGGCACTTACGCCGGTCGCCGACCGGATGGCGTTGACCAGCAAAGGACTGCAGTCGCCGTGAGGAGCCCGGCGGATCGTGCGAGAGGTCATGGATTCTGCCCGGCTGGGCACAACCGGGCGCACAGTGTGACAAAAGGTGGTGTCGTGTTCCAGGCGCTCTCTACCAAACTCGGGTGAACTGATGCGGCTGCTGATCGTTGAGAACGACGCCGATGTCAGGCAATCGCTCGCGCTGCTGCTCGGAGAGTCCGGCTACGTGGTCGAAACCGAGGCCGACGCCGCGCGCGCCCTGTCGCGTGCAACCGCGGAAGACTTTGAGCTGATTCTCTGCGGCGTCAAGCTGCAGGGAATGGACGGTCTCAGCTTCCTCCGCCGGTTGCGGGCCGAAGGTGGCAACGCGGTCATGATCATGCTGAGCGAGCAGGGAACCGAAGACGCCGCTCTCGCGGCCCTCAGAGAGGGCGCGTACGACTACGTCCAGCTGCCGTTCAAGACCGACGAAGTCGTCATGGCCGTGCGGAAAGCGGAGGAGCGGGAGCGCCTGCGGCGCGAGGTTGTAGCCTTGCGCTCGAACGTGGGCATCAGCGCCGTCCAGGAGTTGGTGGTCTCCCAGAGCCC
>JBKJZM010000009.1:0-10613 GCA_046715295.1 Gemmatimonadales bacterium
ATCCTATGGCCAGCAACGCCTCGTTTGATGTGTCCACCGGCGCCGACCTCCAGGAGGTCGACAACGCCGTGAACCAGACACTGAAAGAGATCGCCCAGCGGTACGACTTCAAGGGCACCCACTGCACGGTTGAGTTCGACCGCCTGAAGGCCGAGATCCAGCTCAGTGCGGATGACGAGTTCCGGATGGATGCGCTGGTGGATGTGCTGAAGACCAAGATGATCAAACGCGGGGTACCGGTGAAGAACCTCAAGCTCGCCGACCTGGAACAGGCGACCGGCCAGAGCGTCCGGCAACTCCTCACCTTGACCCAGGGCATCCCCCAGGATGTCTCCAAGCGGATCGCCAAGGCCGTCAAGGAGGGTGACTTCAAGAAGGTTCAGACCAGCATCCAGGGTGACGAGGTGCGGGTGACGGCGCCGTCTCGCGACGAGCTGCAAGCCGTTATTGCCTTCCTCAAAGGCCAGGATTTCGGGATCGAGCTGAAGTTTGGGAATTACCGGGGCTAGCCGGCGGACGCACTGGCGGCGACCAGCGGCGCTGCTGGTCAGCGCGCTTGCCGGGTGCACGTCGGGGTCCGCGCCCGCCAGGCCTGCGGCGGTGCCTTCGCCCGCCTCGCGCGAGGTCGAGATTCGGATCGGCCTGTCGATTGGCGCCGGCTCCGCCGCGGTTGGTGGCGGCGGCGCAGTAGAGGTCAACCAACCCGACGGTTCCCGAATCGCCATCATTCCCCCAGGCGAGAGGTGGCAGCTGACGGTGGCGGGCCCGGGACTGGTGCTGCGCAGTCCGGATGGCTGGGCGTCCCCCCGGCTCGAAGCTGTCTCCCTTGCCGCGACCGATCCCCGGGCGCCGCTCTGGTTGAACGGCAAGGCATATCGCGGCGTGGGCGAAGTTCTCCGCGACCGGACCGGCTTGACCGTCGTGAATCGACTGGGCATGGAGTCGTACTTGCTCGGTGTGGTCTCAGCGGAAATGGGCCGGCGCAGTGCGGTCGAGCAAGCCGCCCTCCAGGCCCAGGCGATCGTCTCCCGCACGTACGCGGTCAAGCATCTGCGCCGCTGGCGGGCCGAGGGATTCGATCTGTACGGCACGGTAGCCGACCAGGCCTACGGTGGCGTGGCCGCGGAGACCGCCGAAGGCCGCGCTGCGGTGAGTGAGACCAGAGGTCGGGTACTGACCTACGACGGTACCGTGATCGAGGCGTTCTACTTTTCCACCTGCGGGGGCCGGACAGCGGAGGGGTACGAGGTGTTCCGTGGCGCCGTCCGCCCCTACCTCCGCTCGGTGTCCGATCTGAACGAGAGCGGCTCGACCTACTGCAACATCTCGCCCCGGTACCGCTGGCGGGAGGAGTGGAGCGGCGAGGCGCTTCGTGCCACATTGCAGCGCAATCTGCCCCCGGTTGCGGGAGCGGTGGGCGCACCCATCGGTACGGTGAGCGATGTCAGGGTCACCCGACGCTCGGCCTCGGGGCGGGTAGACCAGCTCTCGATCGCGCTAGGCACCACCGAAGTCAGGGTGGACGGCCACACCCGCATCAGGCAGGTATTGCGCCCGCCCAGCGGCCAGCTGTTGCGCAGCACGGCGTTCAGCCTGATGGCCGTCGGGGCCGGCCGGGCAGTGACCCGTCTGGTGATCGATGGTGCGGGAGCCGGGCATGGTGTCGGACTCTGCCAGTGGGGCGCGGTGGGCCGCGCGCGTGCGGGACACGGTTACCAGCAGATTCTTGCGGCCTATTATCCAGGTACCCGACTGGAGCGCCGCTACTGAAGAAGGGGGGACCATGACCGGCGGTCGCAGCGGGGTGACGAGGGAGCGTCTCAAGGTGGGGATCGTCGGCGGCGGTGCGATTACGCAGGTGGCCCACCTGCCGGTGCTGAAGAAGATGCGCAGCGTGGAGGTGCTGGCCATCTGCGATACCGACCTTCCCAAGGCCCGGGCACTGGCCGACCGTTTCGGGATCAAGGATGCCTTCGACGACATCGAGGATCTGCTGCGCTACGAGGCCCTCGATGCCGTGGTCATTTGCTCACCCAATCACCTGCACGAGTCGCACATTCTGGCGGCGCTCTCGGCAGACCGGCACGTGCTGGTGGAGAAGCCACTGGCCATGTCGGCCACCAGCGTGCAACGCATTCTCCGCGTGGTCGAGAAGCGCGACCGAGTCGTGATGGTCGGCATGAATCATCGCTATCGGCCCGACGTTCAGATCGTCCGCAGCTTCGTCCAGAGCGGCGAGCTCGGCATCATCGAAAGCATTCGGGGGAGCTGGCACGTCTTTCGGCCGGGCCGAACTCAGCTCGGCTGGCGCCAGCGGCGGGACCAGGCGGGCGGTGGTGCGATGCTCGACCTCGGTCTGTCAGTCCTCGATCTCGGGCTCTGGCTGGGCGGGAGCTCCCCTCCGGTGCGAGTGAGCGCCAGCCTGGACGCAGGCGGAAAGGATCGCGCCGTCGAACAGTCGGGTAGCGCGTTCGTCATCTGTGAGAACGGCATGTCGGTCTTCGTCGATGTCACCTGGCGCCACCTGGGGGAAGGCGAGCGGTTCGGCGTCGGCCTCCGCGGCAGCAAAGGAACCGCCGGCATCAATCCCCTCAACGTGTGGAAGGACCTGCACGGCATGGCGGTGGACGTCTCCCCCACCGGCTCGGTGGGCCGGGAGAATGCATTCACCGCGTCGTACCGCGCGGAATGGGCTCACTTCCAGGCGGCAATCGCGGGCGAGGCGCGGGTGCCCTCGATCCAGGAGCACCTCGTCCTGCACAAGGTCGTGGACGCGATCTACCGCTCGGCGGTCGACGGTCGAGACGTGGAGCTGTGAAGGGGGGCAGGGGGGCAGGGGGGCAGCAGGGGGGCAGCGGGATAACAGGGCGGAGGAACGGCTGCCTCCGGCTGCTGGCACTCCTGGTTCTTTGGGGCAGCCCCGTCGCCGGACAAAAGACTGCCCCGCCGCCCCGCGGCCCCGCTGCCGAGCTTACCGTATACCTGATGACGATGGGTCCCGGGAAGGCCGTATGGGAGCGTTTCGGGCATAACGCGATCTGGATTCACGATCCGGTGCAGGGAACTGACAAGGCCTATAACTACGGACTCTTCGACCTGCGCCAGGAGAATTTCCTAGTCCGTTTCCTTCAGGGCCGCATGTGGTACTGGATGCAGGGGTTCCCGGCCCAGTCCTACGTCGAGCTCTATCGTCGGGCCAACCGCTCGGTGTGGATTCAGGAGCTCGAGATGCCGCGGCAGGCGCGGCGCGAGCTCCAGTCGTTTCTGGAGTGGAATGAGCGGCCGGAGAACCGCTTTTATCATTACGACTACTACCGGGACAACTGCTCCACCCGAGTGCGGGATGCGCTCGATCGAGCACTCGGCGGTCGAATCCGGCAGGAGACGCTCGAGCTGGCCACCGGCACGACGTATCGGTCCCATACCCGGCGGCTCACGGCAAACGATCCCTTGATCTACACCGGTCTGCTGCTGGCCTTGGGCCAGCCGGTGGATCGTCCGATCTCCGCGTGGGACGAGATGTTCCTTCCCCTCGCCATGCGCGAGCACCTGCGCCGCATCAACGTGCCGGGGAGCGACGGGCGCCCCACGCCCCTGGTTCGGGCGGAGCAAACCTTGTTCGAGTCCAGCGGTACTCCGCCGCTGGAGCGTCCGCCGTTCTGGCTCCCGATATACCTGGGTATCGGATTGGCCCTGGGCTCCGCGATTGCCGTGCTGGGCGCCAGGGCCCACCGTAGCCGCCTCGCGCGCACCACCCTGATCGTCGTGAGCGGAGCCTGGGCTCTCGTAGGCGGTGTGGTTGGACTCCTGCTCGCTGGGCTGTGGGGGCTTACCGATCACACCGCGGCATACCGGAACGAGAATCTGCTGCAGGCCAATCTGCTCGCATTGGGCCTGCTCTGGCTGTTGCCGAAGGCGGCTCGCGGGTCTCCCAGAGGGCCCCGGGTACTGGTTCTTGCTGGCATCGTGGCGGGGCTGTCGCTGGTGGGGCTGGTGCTGAAGGTGGTTCCCGCATTCTATCAGGTGAACAGTGAGATCATCGCGCTCGCGCTGCCGATCCACCTGGGTGTTGCGGTAGGGGCCTGGCAGTTGATTCGTTCGCCCTCAACCCCGAAGATGGGTTAATGCGCTGCCCCGCTTACCTCACCCGCTGCATCCCCTCCCGCGCTTCGGAGTAGTCGGGGAAGGCCGTCAACGCCCGCTGGTAGTGTTCCCCGGCCTTGGTCTTGTCTCCCTGACTCTCGTAAAGCAGCCCCAGACTGTACTGGTTCAGCGCATCGGTGGGGACGGTGGCCGTTCCCGCGCCGGGTGCATTGCCGGCTGGAGGCAGGTCCACGGCCGCGACAATTTTTCCGGCCAAGCTCCGAATGATTCGGGAGAGCTCGGCGCGGTCCTGGAGATTGGGATCGCTATTGGAGACGACCATCAGAATCTGACCGGTGCCGACATCAACCACCCGGGCGTCGATGCGGAATTTGCCGTAGAAGTCGGCGAAGTTTCCCGTGATCGCATACCGCGCACCCGCCTCGCTGCCGACTTTAGCGGCGGTGGCGGCATCCACTCGCGCGTTGGGTCCAGGATTCTGCGCTTGGACAGCCTGGCTGACCCGGGCACGCTCCGCCACCCGCACCCTGGGGTGCCGGCTCTGCTCGGCGGCAAAGGTTGCGGGAATTCCCAACTCCAGGGCGCGAAATACCTCCTTGTCCTGACCGTAGGAGCCACGGTCCTCGAACGGGAGAATCGCTATCACGATGGGCCCGGACTGTTGCGCCGCGGCGGTGCTCGCCACGGCCGCTGTCGCGACAAGGCCCCAGAGCAGATACCGTCTCATGATCGCTCCCCTCAGAGAGAGAACCGCGTCCCTTCGGTCGCCGCCTCGACAACGAGTTTGGGTGCAACTTCCGCGGCGTAGCGCCGGGTGTCGGCGAGGAGGCGGTCCATGGCCTCATCGTCGTGCTCCGGCTCGTGGTGAAACAGCACCAGACGCGCGCAGCGACCTTCCGCGGCGAGATCCACGGCCTGGCGCGGGGTGGAGTGGCCCCAGCCGGCGCGGGCCTGAATGATCTGGTCCAGATACATGGCGTCGTGAATCAACGTGTCCGCCCCCTCGACAAACTGTACCAGCCGGGCTCGCCAGTCGGTCGGCACCTCGTAGCTTCCCCCCGGCCCGAGCTCGTTGTCGGTCACGTACGCGACCTCCCGGCCACCGGATGATGGAGCCAGCCGATAGCCCAGCGTGGTGCCAGGATGGCGTAACCGAAAGGTACAGACGCGAAAGTCGTCGATGTCGAACTCGCCCTCAGTGATCTCTATGACCGCGAGTGAGGCAGCGAGGGCGTTCAGGGGAACCGGAAAGACCATGGGGTCCATCTGCCGGCCGAGGATGTCCTTGAGCGGCACTCCCTCCTGAGCCGCGCCATAGATGTTCACCGACGTGTGGCGGGAGCTGAGCGGCTTGAAGAAGGGCAGGCCCTGGATGTGGTCCCAGTGAGTGTGGGTGAGGAGAATGTCGGCGGCGAGCACGCCGTTCCGCTCTTTCATCAGCTCGTGGCCCAAGGGGCGTAGCCCGCTGCCTGCGTCCAGGATTACCAGGCGCCCATCGCGGCCACCGATCCCGATACAAGCGGTGTTTCCGCCATAGCGGGCGGTTTCGGGGCCAGGCGTCGGAATGGAGCCTCGAGTCCCCCAAAATGTCACCGGATGGATCACGCCGAGTCACGAGCAGCGAAAACAGTCATGCCGCAACCTCTTCGGCATACGCGGTGGCGGCAGCGGGGGGAGTCACCAGGCAGGTGTGACGCTGATCACGACCTCCGGGCCGCCAGCATAAGTGAGCGGCGGTCCTTGAGAGTGATGTCCTTGCGGGTCACGTCGATGATGCTGCGCTCGACCAGATTCCGCATCGTGCGGGAAACCGTTTCTCGACTGGACCCGATCATCTGCGCGATCGTGTGGTGGGTCAGCTTGCGGGTGATGCGGTCGCCACCTTCGTCTTCCGCCATTCGGAGCAGGAGATGCGCCACCCGTCCGTTCACGTCGAGCAAGACGAGGCTCCCGATTTTCTCGTCCGCGCGTCGAAGGCGCCGGGAGAGCTCCTTAAGGAGCGAGATCGCCACCTCGGGCGAATTTCGCAGCCGGGCGTGAAAGTCCTCGCGCCGAAGCACCAGCAGGCTGGAGTCATCCATCGCGATGACGTGGGCTGACCGTGGCTCCTCGTCGATCACCGCCATCTCGCCGAAGAAGCTCCCTTCGCCGAGGACCGACAGTATGACTTCGCGCCCGTCTTCGGCGATTAGTACTACCTTGACTTGCCCTGCCGCCACCAGAAACAGTGCGTCGCCTGGATCATCCTCGAACACGATGACGCTACCCTTGGGGTAGCTGCGTTCCCGGGTCAGCTCGGCGAACGCAGTCAGATCGGCCTCTCCCAGCCCGGAAAAGAGGGGAACCTTCCGCAGGACCTCCATCGGGGACAGTGCCACTCGCGCCTCTCGATAGTGGAAGTGTTTGGGGGTAGCATACTTGCGACCGGGAGTGGTGTCAATCGCAATCGGGGTGGATTTTGTCATCCTGGGAGAGCGAAGCGATCGAAGGATCTCTCCGGTGTGTCTGAGAGCTCCTTCGCTGCGGTGAGGATGCCAGGACCGGTTGCGTACGATACCCGAACGCGTCTAAATTGAAGGGTTTAGCGCCAGCCGAGGAGCACCAAATGAAGGCCGATCTGCACCCGACATACCGCAAGATCATGGTTCAGTGCGCTTGCGGCAATCAATTCGAGACCCGCTCAACCGCCACGTCGATTCACGTGGAGGTGTGTGCCCAGTGCCATCCGTACTTCACGGGCAAGCAGCGCCTCGTCGACACCGCCGGCCGGGTAGATCGGTTCCGCCGGAGGTACGCAACCGAGCCGGCGACTACAACGCCCAAGGAGTAAGCCATGGAGGCCCGACTCCGCCAGGCGCTGCTGCAGGCGGAGGAGGTCGCCCGGGCCCTCTCCGACCCGGACGTTGGAAAGGACTCGGACAAGCTGAGGTCTCTCGGCCGGGAACACACCCGGCTGGCCCCGGTGGTCCGACTCGCCGAACGCCTCGCCCGGCTGCAGGATGAATTCGAACAGGCTCGAGGACTGGCTGAAGAGCCGGACCTCGAGCTTGTCGCATTAGCCAAAGCCGACATGGCCAGATTGCCGCCGGAGATTACGGCACTGACAGCTGAGCTCCATGAGCTTCTCCTGCCTCGTGACCCCCACGACGACCGCGACGCGATCATGGAGATTCGGGCCGGTACCGGTGGGGACGAGGCCGCGTTGTTTGGGGCCGATCTCTACCGGATGTACCAGCGGTACAGCGAGCGGCACGGCCTGTCCTGGGAGCCGATCTCTCTCAGCGAGGGATCGCTGGGCGGAATCAAGGAAGCAATCGTGGCGGTGCGAGGTGCGGAAGCGTACGGCCTGCTCCGGCGCGAGTCGGGGGTCCATCGGGTCCAGCGGGTTCCGGCCACTGAAACGCAGGGAAGGATTCATACCTCGGCGGCCACCGTCGCGGTGCTGCCCGAGGCCGAGGAGGTAGACATCAAGATCGAGCCGCAGGATCTCAAGATCGACGTGTTCCGGTCGTCCGGGCCTGGCGGACAAAGTGTGAACACCACCGATAGCGCGGTGCGCATCACCCACCTGCCGACCGGCGTGGTGGTGAGTCAGCAGGATCAGAAATCACAGCTCCAGAACAAGCTCAAGGCCATGGAAGTCCTGCGGGCCCGGCTATTCGACCGGATGCTGGCCGAGCAGGAGGCTGTTCGCTCGCGGGACCGGCGCGCCATGGTCGGAACCGGAGATCGTTCGGCCAAGATCCGCACCTACAACTTTCCCCAGAGTCGGATCACTGACCACCGGATCAATCTCTCGGTCCACAACCTCGCCGATGTGCTGAACGGCGGTCTGGACGAGATGGTCGACGCGCTTCGCATGGCGAGCCGTCAGGAGCTCATCGATGCCTGAGCTTGCGGTGTCGCTGGCGGCGTTGATCGAGGATGGCGCTGAACAGCTGCGTCGGTCGGGAACGCGCCAGCCCCGGCGTGAGGCCATCCGCATCTGGACCGAGGTGGGCCACCGCTCTGCCGCTCAGATTTTCCTCGAGCGGGACCACCCGGTCGCACCGCCTGAGGCCACTCGCTTTTGCGATGCCATCGCCCGGCGGGCCCGCGGCGAGCCGCTGGCGCACGTGACCGGGCACACCGGATTTCGGCGCCTCTCTCTCGCGAGCGATGCCCGGGCACTGATTCCCCGGCCGGAGACCGAAGGCCTGGTCGAGCTGCTGCTCCAGCGGATACGAAGCGGGCGGGTTGCGGACATCGGCACCGGTAGCGGTTGCATTGCCCTGAGCCTGGCCTTGGAAGGCGCCTACGACCAGGTCACCGCGACCGACTGCTCCGCCGCGGCCCTGGACCTCGCCCGACAGAACCGGGGGTTGGCGGCAGTACCAGTGAGCCTGGTCCGGGCCGACCTGTGTACGCCGTTCGCGGAGGGCACACTCGACGCGTTGATCTCCAACCCCCCCTATCTTACAGTAGCCGAGTACGCGTCACTCGAGAGTTCGGTGCGGGATTGGGAGCCGGCAACGGCACTGGTGAGTGGGGAGGATGGGATGGCGGCAACGACCCGCCTGCTGGATGAGGGACGTGAGGTAGTGCGGCCGGGCGGATGGCTGGCGCTGGAGGTGGACTGCTCCCGGGCTGCGGCAGCGGCAGGACAGGCCGCAGCGTTCGGCTGGAGCCGCGTGAGCGTTCATATGGACCTATTTGGCCGCGAGCGATACTTGCTCGCGCAGAGGAGCGACGCAAGGTGATCTGGGAAAAGGCGCAGGAGCTGGGCCGACAGATCGGCCAGTCGGCGGAATACCAGGCGCTTCGGCGGTCGGAAACCGCGCTGCGGGAAGACAAGGAAACGGTGGCCAAGCTGGACCTGATACAGACGCTCGCGCGCCAGGTCGACCAAGTAGTCTCCCGTGGCCAGATGCCCGACCAGGCTACGGCCGAAGCGTACGAGGGCGCGGTCCGCGATCTGGAAATGAGCCCGGCCGGACAGGCCTATGTCGTCGCGCGCTCGAACTTCGAGAAGCTGATGCAGCGCGTCAACCAGCAGATCAGTGACGGCATGGAAAAGGGAGCCACCAGCAGCATCATCACTCTGGGATGAACCGTCGTGGCTTCTTCGTCGTTCTGGAGGGGCCAGAGGGCTCGGGCAAGTCAACGCTGATCGGCCCACTGGCCGAGCGTATGCGCGCCGGCAAGGTCGATCCAATCGTTGTGCGCGAACCGGGGGGCACCCACGCCGCTGAGATTGCGCGGCAGGCACTCCTCGACCCGGACCACCCCGTGGGACCCGTGGCGGAGCTGTTCTTCTTTCTGGCTGCCCGGGCCGACCTGGTGCAAACAGTCATCCAACCGGCGCTCGCCGCGGGCCGTGTCGTCCTCTCGGACCGCTTTGCCCTCACGACCGAGGCGTACCAGATGGCGGGGCGTGGACTCGATCCAGCCATGGTCCGGGCAGCCAATCAGGCGGCGACCCAGGGCCTGACTCCGGATCTGACACTCATCCTCAGCTTGCCGCGCGAGGAGGGTCAGGCCCGGCAGGTCGCGGCGGGGAAGCGACAGGACCGGCTCGAACGGGAAAGTGCGGATTTTCACCAGCGCGTGCTGGAGTACTACCTAGCGGTCAAGGGTAGTGGGGTGCGACATTTAGATGCACGCCTTCCCCCGGACCAGCTCTTGCAGGTCGCGTGGACGGAGATTCGCAGTGCTGCTCCGGCAGCTTTCCAGTCCGCGGTCGGGTAAGCGTATACAGAACAGTGGACTAGACCCGAGGTCGTCTTCCTCCTCGAGTGGGGCGGACACGGGTCCCCCCCATATCAATCTGGAATGAGTGTGGCAGCTATTTCGCGGGAGTGGAGGCGAATATGAAGCAGCGTTGGGGCGTGATCGGATTGGTGGCGTTGATTTCCTTCTTCAGTGGCGGCTGGTTGCTGCAGCGGGGTGCTGCCAGTGATGGCAACGTCTACCAGCAGGCCCGGCTGTTCGACGACGTCCTGGGTCACGTCAACACCTACTTCGTCGATTCGATCGGCGAGACCGATCTGTACCAGAAGGCTACACGAGGGATGCTGGAGCAGCTCATGGATCCCTACTCGGTATTGCTGACCGGGGACGACTACAAGGCGCTCACCGAGCAGACTCCCGGCAACTACGCCGGACTGGGAATCCAGATCGACGTACGCGACGGATGGATCACGGTGGTGGCCCCCCTGCCGGAGACGCCGGCCGAGCGGGCGGGCATCGAGACTGGCGATCAGATTATCGAGGTCGATGGAAAGACGACCGAGGGATGGAAGAACGATCAGGCGGTGAAGGCGCTTCGGGGCGAGGCCGGCTCGAAGATCGGCATCACGATTCGCCGTGGTGGAATCGCCGAGCCTATCAAGTATCGCCTGACGCGGGCCCAGATCCACATGCGGTCGGTGCCGCCAGGCACGATGTTCGACGCCGGGGTGGGCTACATCTCCCTGAATCCTGTCAGTGAGACCTCCGCGGAGGAGTTGCGCCAGGAGATCGCGGGCATG
>JBKJZM010000010.1:0-7897 GCA_046715295.1 Gemmatimonadales bacterium
GGGTCCGTAGCTCAGTTGGATAGAGCGCTTGCCTCCGGAGCAAGAGGTCGCGCGTTCGAGTCGCGCCGGGCCCACTCTCCAACTTCGCCTCCCGCCCATTCAGATGTCGGCGGGATTTCTGTTGCCACCTCCGCCGCGTTCGAGGTGCGTCAGGGCGGCCGTTGACGACGTATGAGCCACTCCATGATCCACTGAGCCGGTGGAGTGAGCGCCCAAAACATGATTGCGAGGCACCCGTCGAGACGTCGTCCCATGTGGCCGCCTGTCCAGGCCACGAGGGCACGTTCAAGATGATCGTGCAGTGGGACCCGGCACGATCACGATATTCCCCAGGCGTCCTCTGTCAGATGCCTCCCGCGTGACCGCGTTTGGCCAAGATCTCGCCGGGCCACACCCGAGACGGGTCACTGCGTCCGCGTACACGGGTCCAGTGGGGGGCCGGTAGCGCGCGCGGGATCACGCCGTACCGGTCTCGTCGTTGGGGCTGTCCACCGGCTTTGACTCGGGGGACCCGCGCTGCCGCAAGAATTTCGAAAGCACAACCATCGACGCGATGGCCAGAAATTCGCTCTGCCAGGTCTGGAGTGACTCGAACCAGAACCGAGAGCTGCCTCCATACTCAAGAAACGACAACTGTTCCGCCTGGCCATGTGCGGCTGCTCGTCGTTGTGCACCCGGGCCCCCGCCACCGCGTGCAGCGTTCGCTTAGCAGGAAGAAGAGGAGGAAGGCCAAAGAGAGCGAGTTTTCGTAGAGCTTGAGGACGAGCCCTCCGCGACGAACCGGCCAGGGCGCCCCTTCGCCGGGGGTCGCGATCCACTGGCTCGGGCTCTGGCCTTAATCCCGTCGGGTCTGGGAGGCCCCGGAACCCCAGACTTGCCCAAGGTAGATACCCCCCTTGCTCAGCAGGGAACGCGGAGTCATCCGCCTTTCACGCGCCTGAACCCACCACCCGCGTCCCGAGTGCCTCGAGCCGATTCACCGCTGAACCAATTTTCTCCCTACTTGCTCGCGCTCACCGCCGTTCTCGTCATGGTGTTGGCGCGAATACTGTTGACCTCGATGCTGGGCGACGAGCTTCCCTTCGTCACCCTGACCAAGCGGGGGCTGCTCGATGCCGGCATTCCCTATCTGGCAAAGCCTTTCTCATCTGAGGCACTGGCGCGCATGATGCGAGCCGTGCTGAGCTCCGCGGCGCCCACATCATAGTGTCGCAGGACACAGAAATGGGGCGTGCAGCGCCACAATACATTGCCGCACGAGTCGCATTCTACCGTTTTCTAGCCGAGAGGGCTGGAGATATGGCAACAGACCTTGCAACGCGAGGCGGCGCGGTCGCCTATAATGGTTTCGATTCTTATGATGGTCTCGACTCCTCCGATCTTGGCCAACGCCGGCAGGGAAACGGAGCCCGGGATGGTGATGAGAGGCAACCATACGATACCGATGAGCGCATGGCGCGCGCCCTTGGCTGGCTCAGCATCGGCTTGGGGCTGGCCGAGATAGCGGCTCCTGGAAAGCTGGCCGAGCTCATAGGGGTGGAAAACAAACCAGGCCTGTTTCGATTGATGGGGCTGAGAGAGATCGGCAGCGGCATCGCCATTCTCAGCCAATCCAGGCCCGCGGGCGGGGTCTGGTCACGAGTCGGTGGCGACGTGCTCGACCTGGCATTGTTGAGCACGCAACTCGACTCGAAGAACCCCGACCGGGAGAAGACGCTTGCCGCCACCGTTGCGGTGCTTGGAGTTACGGTGCTGGACCTGTACACCGGCAAGCGGCTCAGTGAGAAGTCCAACGCGCGCTCGACAGCCGGAGTGGGGGCCCGCCGCGGCCTTGAGGTGAAGGAGGCGACTACGGTCAACCGGCCTGTCGCTGAGGTTAAGGTGGTATTGAAGCCGTAGAAGCTTATCCAGGCCGGTTGTATGTTGTCTCCCGGGTAAACAGGTTATCATCGCCTAGGGCTCGGGGGCGCGACGAGCCACAGTATGTGCCGTTTTTTCGCGCCGTAGCCTGGGGGTTGCGGGTGTTCGGAATGGGCAGCTGGCCGCATCCGTGGGAAGGATCATCAGCTCACCAGTCAAAGGAGTCGGGCCATGACACAGGAACGAAACCGGGAATTCTCCGGCATGGGTGACGCAGCATCACCTACGGCGAGGAAAGACGAACCCGGCGGGGGTAAAGGCGGCGGCGGCCAGGGCGGTGGTGGCCAGAGCGGTGGTGGCCAGGGCGGTGGGGGCCAGGGCGGCGGCCACGGTGGTCGTCCCGGTGGTGGAGGCAATCGGTAAGTTCGGAAAGCCGGCGGGCGCCAGTGCGCCCGCCCGGCGTTTCCCTCATTCGCGTTCGGCCGGGCCTTTCTCGTCGACGCGATCACAGCCCTTGTCTGCCCCCCGCCAAACTCCGTATACATTGGCTGTGAATCCATCCCAACATGGAGGCGCTCGTGAGCACGCCGCGCGGTCGGCAGGCGAGACTCAAGACGGAGTATGCCGGCCTTTACCCTGGACTCAGGTCTGGCATCTGGATGCCGGTGGAAAAGCTGATCCAACTCGTCACCGATCTGATTCGCATGGACCGGACGAGGTCGGGGGTGATCACTGGCCGGCGGCTTCTGCACGACGCTCACTTTGAGTACCGGGGGACATCGGGCCGCCCCGAGGGCCTGCCGGAGGGTCACACTCGCCTGAGCGACTCGAGTGCGGAGCCGAGTCACCCTACAGCATCGAGCGGTCCCTCCGGTGGAGAGGCGCCTCACGGGAGAAAGAGTCACGGATGAGCGAACAAGATCGAGCAGGGTTGGACCGGGGGGGCCGGGCGAGAGCCGACGTGCGGCAAGCCCTGCTCAAGTCGGCATTCGGCCACCTGTATCCCGGCATCCCGCCGGGCGAGTGGCAGCCGGCGGCCGTCATGGTCAAGCTGGTGCTGGCAGTGCACACTCGTACTCGCAGCCCGACCACGGTCGATCGTGAGCGGGTCCTCGACGAGCGCCATTTCCAGTTCCGGGGACTGCCTTCGGCCGGCACCCAGGACGATCAGCGCCGCTCGCGGCTCGAGGATCGTACACAGCGCCGAGCCGAGGCCCGGTAGTTTCTCCGGTTGTGACCCGCATCACAATTGACAGCGGGGCACGACTGAGTATACTGCTCAGAATCTGGGTGCGTGCGCCTACTTCTTTTTGGTAGTCTCGTGAACCTACCTGACGTCCGTAGTGGTCCCAGCATCCGCGTCAGCGACCACCCGCCGACGGTGCGCCGCATGGCGCACCGTCTCCTCAGCGAGTGGGGGTTCCGGGTCTTCGAAGCCGAGAGTGGTGAGGAGGGGATGGAAGTCCTGGAAACAGCCCGGGCGGGTATCCAGCTCGTGATAGTGGACGTGGTGATGCCGCTGGCTGACGGCGTTCAGGTTACAAAGCGGATTCGGGAGCGCTGGCCCGCGCAGCGGACCCTTTACATGTCGGCCCATCCCGCTGAAGTGCTGATGCAGTACGGTCTCACCCACCTGGACGCGCCCTTCCTCGCCAAACCGTTCACCCGAGACGAGTTGCTCACCAAAGTGAGCGAGGCGCTCGCCGCACGGGCCCCAATCTCCGCTGAGGAGCCCCCTCGCTAGACCCGGCAAGCCAAGCGGTCATTCATAAGCCGGCGCGCGAGTGCCCCATGGCCGAGCCGCATCCTCGAACCAGTTGCGGCATCGTGAAGGCGCGGGAGGTGAACCGGGCTGAGATCGATATGGCTGCAGCGGACGCCGGGAAGACCAGCAGCTAAGAACTACGGGCGGGCTCGCCCCAGGGTGAACTGGAAGGTTGCGCCCTGCCCCACCGTTCCCTCCGCCCAAATCTGACCGCCGTGCCGGTGGATGATACGCTGAACGGTGGCAAGCCCAATACCGGATCCGGCGAACTCCCCCTGATGATGAAGCCGTTGAAAGGGACCGAATAGCCGGTCGGCATAGGTCATGTCGAAGCCGGCGCCATTGTCCCGCACAAAGTACGTGGGTTCCCCTGAGGCCTGGGTCAGCCCGAATTCAATTCGGGGCTCCGTCTGCTTACTGGTGAACTTCCAGGCATTCTCCAGCAGATTCTGCATCGCGATCCGCATCAGCTGCCCATCTCCGGTGACCATCACTCCCGGCCGGACCTTGGTCTCGACCTTACGGTCCGGCTCGCTCTCCTGCAGCCGCGCGAGGATAAGGGTAACGAGGGCGCTCAGGTCGACGTCCTGATCCCGGAGGTCGGCCCGGGTGACCCGGGACAGGTGCAGCACGTCGTCGATCAACTGGGACATATGCTGGCTCGCCTCCCGCACCCGGTCCAAGTAGCGGCGTCCCTGCTCATCCAGCTTCTCGCCCTGGCTCTCGATGACTGCGCGACTGAAGCTGTCGATGCGCCGGAGTGGCGCTCGCAGATCGTGGGATACGGCGTAACTGAAGCCCTCCAGCTCCCGGTTCTTGTGCTCCAGGTCGCGAACCAGCTCGGCCCGGGTCTCCGCCAGCTCGAGCGCCGCCTGCTCGCTCTCCACCAGCAGCTGCGTCTGTCGCCGGAGGAGCTCGGACTTCTTGGCCAGCTCGACGAAGACCGCCACCTTCGACCGGACGAATTCGGGTACGACCGGCTTCACCAGGTAGTCAACGGCGCCGACGGCGTATCCGCGGACGGCGAGGTTCTGGCTCTTGTCGGCCGCCGTGAGGAACAGGATCGGGGTGTGGCGAGACTTGTCCCGCTCGCGGATCAGGGTGGCGGTCTCGAAGCCGTCCATCTCCGGCATCTTGACGTCCAGCAGGATGACCGCGAACTCTTGGGTCAGGAGACACTTGAGCGCCTCCCGCCCCGACTCAGCCAGGATCAGATTCTGCCCTAATCCCTGGAGCATCGCCTCGAGCGCGATCAGGTTGGCCGGCTGATCGTCGACCAGCAGAATGTTGACCCGGTCGTCAAGCGGGGCAGCCGGGCCGCTGGGCAGCGAGGTAGACTGCTCCGCTGACCCTATGGGCTCCATCACGTCGGCAGCTTCCGCCCCGCTGCCCCGCCGCCCCGCCGCCCCGCCTACCGGTACAGCCATACACGTAGGAGCGACAATAGCTGGTGCATATCTACCGGCTTGGCGACGTAGTCCGACGCGCCCGCCTCGATGCACTTTTCCCGGTCCCCCTTCATGGCCTTCGCGGTGACGGCGATGATGGGAAGGTTGCGGAACCGGGACATCTCCCGGATGGCTCGCATCGTCTCATAGCCGTCCATCTCCGGCATCATGACGTCCATGAGAACGACATCCACCTCCGGGTTCTCCTGTAGCCGGGCGATTCCCTCACGACCGCTTTCCGCATAGAGCACCTTCATCTCGCTTCGCTCGAGGAACGTGGTGAGGGCGAAGATGTTGCGCACGTCGTCGTCCACCACCAGGGCGGTGCGTCCGGTGAGTGTTGGATCGGTGCGGTGGAGCTGCTCCAGCATCCGCCGTTTGGACTCAGGCAGGCGGGCCGTTACCCGATGGAGGAACAGCGCCGTCTCATCCAGCAGCCGCTCGGGTGACTGCGCGTCCTTGATCACCACCGACTCGGCCATCCTTCGGAGCTCGGCCTCCTCTCGCTTGGTGAGCTGCTTGCCGGTATACACGATGGTCGGGAGCTTGCGCAGGCCGATCTCGCCCTTGACCCGGGTGATGAGCTGGAAACCGGTCATGTCGGGAAGGCCGAGGTCGAGCACCATACAGTCGAAGGACTCCCGCTGGAGAGCCTCGAGCGCGGCGGCCCCGGTGGTAACGGCGGTGGTCTCGACATCACCGTCGCCGATCAGCTCAGCGATGCTCTGCTGTTGCACCACGTCGTCCTCCACCACGAGCAGACGCTTGATCGGGCGGTCGACGAATTCATGCAGCGTCGTGAGGGCATCCGAGAGCGATTCCTTGGTGGCCGGCTTGGTAAGGAAATCGATGGCGCCCAGCCGGAGGCCTCGCTGCCAGTTCTCCTCCACCGAGATGATGTGTACCGGCACATGCCGGGTCGATGGATCGTGTTTTAGCCGGTCGAGGATGGTCCATCCATCCGCATCCGGGAGTCGCAGGTCCAGCGTCACGGCCGTGGGCTGGTACTCCCGGGCCAGCGCCAGCGCCCGGTCCGCGGTTTGGGCCACCAGGCCCTTGAAACCGCGCTCCCGCGCCAGGTCGAGGAGAATCTGGGCGAAGTTGGGATCATCCTCGGCGATGAGGAGGACCCGGTCGCCCTCCTGGATGTCGGCGCGGTCGTCATTCACCGCGCGCTCCACCACGGGGGACAGAATCACCCGGGAGCTGGCGGTCGTGATCGACTTGGCCGCCTCCCCGACCAGCGGACCGACGCTGCCCGCGCGATCCTCGTCGCCGGCGGGCGTCTCGACCGGCTGCGAGGGGTAGATGAGGGGCAGAAAGAGCGTGAACGTGCTGCCGATTCCGGGGGTGCTTTCGATCCGGATCTCGCCGCCGAGCAGCCGGGTGATCTGACGGCTGATGGAGAGACCCAGTCCGGTGCCACCATACTTGCGGCTGGTGGTGCCGTCGCCCTGCTGAAACGCCTCGAAGATGACGCCGTGCTTTTCTCTCGGAATGCCGATGCCAGTATCGGTCACGGCGAACGCGATAACGGTGTTGGCGGCGTTCAGCAGCTCCTGTTCCGGATTCCAGCCGCCGGTTGCCACGCTGGCGCGGAGGGAGACACTGCCCCCCTCGGTGAACTTGAACGCGTTCGACAGCAGGTTCTTGAGCACCTGCTGCAGGCGCTTGGTGTCGGTCTGGATCGCCGGGGGCAGCGCGGGATCCAGGCTGACCTCGAACTGCAGTCCCTTGAGGTCGCCCACCTGCCGGAAAGTGCTCTCGACGAACTTGCGGACTTCGGGGAACGGTACCGTCGTGATGTCGACTGCCATGGTGCCCGACTCGATCTTCGACAGATCCAGAATGTCGTTGATCAGGTCGAGTAGGTCCGAGCCCGAGCTGTGAATGGTCTGGGCAAACCCGACCTGCTTGGTGGTCAGATTGCCATCCGAGTTCTCGGTCAGGATCTGGGAAAGGATCAGCAGGCTGTTGAGCGGGGTGCGGAGCTCGTGTGACATGTTGGCCAGGAACTCCGACTTGTACTTGGAGATGAGGGCCAGCTGCTCGGCCTTTTCCTCCAGAGCAACCTTGGCCTGCTCTACTTCCTTGTTCTTCTGCTCGACTTCAGCCTTCTGGCTCGCCAGCAACTGGGCCTTGTCCTCCAGCTCGAGGTTGGTCTTCTGCAGCTCGTCTTGCTGGTTCCGGAGCAGGTCCTCGGATTTCTGCAGCGATCGGGTCTGCTGCTCGAGCCGCTTGTTGGTCTCGGTGAGGGCCTCCTGCTGCGATTGGAGGCCTTCGGTGAGGGCCTGCGATTGCTTCAGCAACTCCTCGGTCCGCATGTTCGCTGCGATAGTGTTGAGCACGATGCCGATGCTCTCGGCCAGTTGCTCCAGGAAGGTGAGCCGGATCTCGTCGAACTGATCGAACGTGGCCAGTTCGAGCACGGCTCTGACCTCACCCTCGAAGAGCACCGGGAGGACCACGATGTTGCGGGGCGGCGCCTCACCCAGCCCCGAGCTGATCTGGATGTAATCGCCAGGCACCTGGTTGATGAGGAGCATCCGGCCCTCGACCGCACACTGGCCTACCAGGCCCTCACCCATCCGGAACTCGCTGGAGACGTTCTTGCGGTCCTTGTACGCGTAGCTCGCCAGCAGCTTGAGGGTCGATTCCTGCCCGGCGGGATCCACCACATAGAACACGCCGTGGTGGGCGGTGACCAGCGGAGCGAGGTCCGACAGGATCAGCTGGGAGACCGCCGCCAGGTCACGCTGACCCTGGAGCATCCGGCTGAACTTGGCCAGGTTGGTCTTGAGCCAGTCCTGCTCCATGTTCTTCC
>JBKJZM010000011.1:0-5550 GCA_046715295.1 Gemmatimonadales bacterium
GCCCGTCGTCTCACCATAAGAGGGCTAGATCATGACTCGTTGGTCCCGTCTGCTGCTGCTGGCGTGCGTGCTCCCCCCGGTCGCATCGGCACAGGACTCCGCGCAGTCTCCCCTTCCCTCCCGGCCGGTCAGCCTCACTCTGGTCGAAGCCTTGCAGCAGGCGCGAGCCAACAGCCCGTTGTACCGACAGGCGCTGAATGATGCGGGTCCGGCCCGATGGGGCGTTCGCAATGCGTATGGCAGCTTGCTTCCCTCAGTGACCGCGGCGACGGACTTCGGGTACACCGGGTCCGGCGAGTCAAACTTCGGCGGGGGCCTGATCCTGCCGACCTCCGCGTTCCTTACCTCCGGATACAGTCTCGGGATACAGTGGCAGCTCAGCGGCCGCAGCGTTCAGGCCACGGGCCAGCTACGCGCGCTCCAGCGCGCCACCGATGAGGACATCGGGGCCGCGAGTGTGGGGCTGACCGCCGAGATCTCGACCCAGTACCTGACCACCTTGCAGGCGGGTGCGCAGGTCGCCGTGGCGCGCCAACAGGTCAGGAGAAACGAAGACTTCCTGGCGCTCGCCAAGGCACGCCACAAGGTAGGCCAGACCACCTTGCTCGACGTGCGTCAGGCGGAAGTCACGAAGGGCACCTCGGATGTGGCGTTGTTGCGGGCCGTGCAGGCGGAAAGTGAAGCGAAACTGGACTTGCTGCGGAGAATGGGAGTGGAGCCGCCGGTACCCATCGATCAGATCGCGCTGACCGACTCCTTTCCGGTGACCGCTCCGAACCTTCAGCTCGATAGCCTGCTGGCGCTCACCGAGCGGCAGAACCCGGTCCTGCGCTCGCTTCGCGCCCGCGGCCAGGCCGCCCGGCTCGACGTCCGTGCCGCAAAGACGGACTTTCTTCCCACCCTGTCGCTTCGGGCGGGTTGGAGCGGGTTCACCCAGCAATTTACCAATCAGGACCTGTTGCTGCGGCAGGCGCTCACGGATGCGCAGGCGGATGCTACCGGTTGCGAGTTCGACAACGCGGTGCGTACCGGCCTGTCGCTCGGCGGGCAGACGGCCAACTGCTTTTCCAACGCGGGGCTGATCGATGGCGGTGGAGCATTGCTCGACCCGCTGGCCCAGCAGATCCGCAATCAGAACAGCGTATTTCCTTTCTCCTACACCGGGCAGCCGTTTGGCGCCAACCTGACCGTTTCCCTCCCTATCTTCACCGGCTTCAGCCGATCGCTCCGGCTCTCGCGGGCCCGGGCCGAGGAGGATGACGCAGAGGAGGAGGTCCGGGCGCGCCGGCTTCAGGTGCGCACCGACGTGCAGGCGCGCCACCTGGGTTTGAAAACGGCGTTCCGGGCCATCGAAGTTCAGGGCGCCAGCCGGGAGGCGGCCCGAGACCAGCTTCGCCTGGCTCAGGACCGCTACCGGCTCGGGGCCGGCACGGCACTCGAAGTCTCCGATGCGCAGAACTCGGTCCAGCGGGCTGAAGGCGACTACGTGAATGCCGTGTATGACTACCACAAAGCCATCGCGGCGCTGGAAGCCGCGGTCGGCCGCCCCCTCCCCTAAGAGGAACTGACATGTCGCGCAGGACGAAGATTGGGCTGGCGGTGGCTGTGGTCGTGATCGTCGTGGGAGGGATCGTCGCGTTTCGGATCAACAAGTCCAGGAACGCCGCGACCGAGGTTCGGCTGGAGCAGGTCGGTCGCCGGGACCTCGTGAGTGCCGTTACCGCCAGCGGGAAGATCGAGGCCAAGACGTCGGTCGACATCAGCGCGGATATCACCGGCCGAATCATCGAGATCGCGGTGGGCGAGGGCGACATCGTGAAGCGGGGGCAGTTCCTGCTCCAGATCGATCCGGCCCAGTACGAGGCGGCCGTGGCCCGCGCTCAGGGCGTGGTGGCTTCCACGCAGGCCATTCTCCTGCAAACCAAGGCCAGCCGGGACCAGGCCCAGCGAGCCTGGAACCGGGCGAAACAGCTGACCGAACTGGGCGAGAATTTGATCGCGCCCGAGACCGCCGAACAGGCGCAGACCGCCCTCGAGGTGGCGGAAGCGAACTATCAGTCCACCAAGGCACAGCTCGAGCAGGGGCGCGCGGGACTCCAGGAGGCCAAGGACAACCTTGCCAAGACGCGCCTGACTGCGCCCATCTCAGGCCGCGTGGTCCGACTGGCGGTGGAGGAAGGCGAGGTGGCCGTACCGGGAACGTTCTCCCGTGAAACCGGATTGTTGATGACCGTGGCCGATCTGTCGGTCATCATGGCCAAGGTACAAGTCGACGAAACCGACGTCGTGCGCCTGAAGGTTCGGGACTCGGTGGAGGTCAACATCGATGCCTATCCCGACACCACCTTCTCCGGGCAGGTCACCAAGGTGAGCCACAGCGCCAAGCTCACTGCGACTCAGACGGCGTCGGGCTCGAACGACCGCGCGGTGGACTTCGATGTCGAGATCACCCTCAAGAGGCCGCCGGCCGATATCCGGCCCGATCTAAGCTGCACCGCCCGCATCGTGACCGACACCCGGAACAGTGCGCTGAGCATTCCCATCATTGCCCTGACCGTACGCGACCACGAGAAGATTCCCAACGAGTCGGAAGCCGGACCCCAGGTGGACACCCTGCGCGCGAGGTTCCAGAAGCGAGAGGCCGAGGGTGTCTTCATCGTACGGGACGGGGCGGCCACGTTTCGGCCGGTCAAGGTCGGCGTTGCAGGTGACGAGTACTTTGAGGTGGTGGACGGCCTGCGTGAGGGCGAGACGATCGTGGCGGGGACCTACCAGGCCATTCGGGATCTGAAGGATGGGGCCAAGGTCCGCCAGGCCGACACCACCAAGACGCAGGAAGAGAAGTCGTCCTGATGCGGCTGCTGGAGGCGGTCCGGATGGCGCTGGGCACCCTCCGGGCACAGAAGCTGAAGAGTTTTTTCTCGCTGGTCGGTGTGCTGATCGGGGTGACGTTTCTTATTGCCGTGGTGTCGATCGTGCAGGGCATGAACCGGTATATGGTGGAACGGTTCGCCAACACCCTGGTCGGAGCCAACACCTTCGAGCTGCGCCAACGACCCAGCATCGTGACCGGTCACGTTTCCGATGCCGTCTGGCTGGCCTGGCAGCGGCGCCCCCGGATCAGCTATGATGACGCCGATTACGTGCGCGCCCGCGTCCAGACGCCGGCGACGTTCGCCAAGTTCTGCCAAGACCGCGTGGCGGTGCACTACGGCGGCAAGATCGCCCGTGACATCGACCTGGTCGGCACCGAAGAGACCTACTTCAAGATCAGGAACTATGAGATCGCAACCGGCCGTGCCTTCACCTCCCAGGAGGTCAGGACCGCGCAGCCGGTGGTGGTCATCGGTCAGGAGCTGGCCGACAAGCTGCTCAAGGGAGTCGAGCCGCTCGACAAGAAGGTGATGATCGGTGGCCTTCCCTACCGGGTCATCGGCGTGGTGGCCAAGCAGGGAAACCTCTTCGGGATCTCCCTCGACAAGTTCGCGATCATGCCGTTCAGCGCGCAGGGGCGGCGGCTGATCTGCCCCATCAATATCCTCGACGCGTTGATCGTCCAGACGGCCGACCCCACCCGGATGCAGCTGGCCATGGGCCAGACCGAAGCGATCATGCGGAGCCGGCGCCAGCTCAAGCCCGGCCAGGAGAGCAATTTCGCGTTTCAGACCGCGGAAGGCGCCTTGGGCAGCTGGGAGAAGATCTCGAAGGTGCTCTTCCTGGCGCTCCCCGGGCTGGTGGCCATCTCGCTCGTGGTGGGCGGGATCGTGATCATGAACATCATGCTCATGGCGGTGAGTGAGAGGACGCGTGAGATCGGGATTCGTAAGGCGCTGGGCGCACGTCGGCGCGACATACTGGCCCAGTTTGTGGTGGAGTCCGCCACGCTCTCGGCCGTGGGCGCGTTGCTCGGCATCGGCCTGGGGATCGCGCTGGCGTTTGTGGTCAAGGCCTTCACCCCGCTTCCTGCCGCTGTCGCTCCCTGGTCCATCGCTGTCGGTGTCCTGCTGGGCGTCAGCGTGGGCATTGCCGCCGGCGTCTACCCGGCGAGCCGCGCCTCCCGCCTCGATCCCATCGACGCCCTGCGGGCAGAATGATCGGAGCCCGCGGAGGCAGCGCGGTTACCCGGATGATCGAGGGCTCGACCATCGCCCTGGACTCCATCCGCGCGAACAAGGTGCGCGCCGCGCTCACCATCCTCGGCGTGGCCATCGGGGTGACGGTGGTGATTGCCATGGCCTCAGCCATCACCGGCATCAACCTGAGCATCACCCGGATCCTCGAGTCCGCCGGTCCCAAGACCTTCTTCGTCCAGCGCTACTTCTCCGGCGGGCTCGAGATCTCCGACGGCTCGGACGAGATGTCGCCCTGGCGCGGGATGCCGCCGCTGACGGTGCAGGAAGCCGAGTTGCTTCGTAACCTTCCGGCGGTACGAGACGTCAACATCGGCGAGTACACCAATGGCCCGGTGAGCTTCGAGGGAGTGGAGCTCAAGAGCGTCGACATGGCCGGCATGAGCCCGAGCTGGAACCAAGTGAACGGGGGCGAGATCCTGGCGGGACGCAACTTCACACCGATGGAGTATGCGGCCGGCGCCCGGGTCGTCGTGATCAACGACAAGCTGGCCGAGTCGCTCTATCCGGGTCGGGACCCGGTCGGCAAGCGGATCAGGATCTTCGGCCAGCCTTTCCAGGTCGTGGGTATGCACGCCGAAGCGGCGTCGCTCTTCAGCAATGCCGACGAGCCCCGCCTGGCCATTCCACACACGATATTCACCAAGGCGACGGAGTACTGGAAAGACTGGATGGAAATCGCGGTTCTGCCCACGGAGACGGCCACGGTTCAGGAGGCGCAGGATCAGGTGACGACCGCCCTCCGGACCAGCCGCGGTCTCCGGCCGGGCCAGGCCGACAACTTCGCTATCGTGGGCCAGGACCGGATCCTGGACACCTTCAACAAGATCACCGCTGCCTTCTTCGTGGTCATGATCGCTCTATCGAGCGTGGGACTCGTGGTGGGCGGCGTTGGCGTCGTGGCGATCATGATGATCTCGGTCACCGAGCGCACCCGCGAAATCGGAGTCCGCAAGGCACTCGGCGCCACCCGGCGTGAGATCATGTTCCAGTTCCTGGTGGAAGCGGCCACGCTGACGCTGGTCGGGTGCCTGGTGGGCATGGCGGCCGGCGCGCTGATCGCCTGGGGCATTCGATCCTTCACCCCCATCCCCGCTACCGTGCCGCTGCTGTCGGTGGTGGCTGCCGTGGTCGCGTCGATCCTCACTGGAGTGCTTTTCGGGATCTACCCGGCCAGCAAGGCGTCGAGGCTGGATCCGGTGGAGGCGCTCAGATACGAGTGAGAAGTGAGAAGTAAGAAGTAAGAAGTAAGAAGACAAACAAAAACAGTGAGTAGAAGATTCCTGGGCCGGGAACTAACTACCCGCTTGACGTTTCTTCTTAGCTCTCGCGTTAATAACAATTGTCGTAAGAATCGCGACCATCTGATTTGATTCGTCAAGCAGTTTTGCGATATCGGGGCGCTTCGATTGGTTGGCAT
>JBKJZM010000012.1:0-5707 GCA_046715295.1 Gemmatimonadales bacterium
TCCAGATTTTCAGGATTCCACCCCCCTAATAAACACCCGTCACCTCGCGGCTCATGCGCGCTACGGGAACTTCTACCTGGTCGGGGAGGCCCAACTGAAAGCGCTCGGTCACGGTGAAGCCGAGCGCCTGATAGAGAGGTTCACCGGGGAGCGTTGCCACCAGCGTCAGAGCGCGAAACCCAGCGGCGGCGGCGGCGGCGCGGCACTCGTCGAACAACCGACGCCCTACGCCTTGCCGCGCCACGGCAGGATCCACGAAGAAGGCCCGGATGCGGGCCGGCTCGGAGCGGGGGTCGAGCAGCGGGTCCTCGCGCCCCTTCATCTGGTCGCCGCCGAAGAGAGTCCGCCGGCGGCTCCACCCCCCGGCCCCCACCAGTTGCTCGTCGCGCTCCGCCACGAAGTAGGTCCCATCATCGATGAGCTGGGTATCGGTACCGAACACGAAACGGAGAAGACTCTCGACCTGCGCGGAGGTGTAATACCCATCGCTCAGTGCTCGGGCCGACCGCGCGATCAGGCTTTCGACCTGGGGGACGTCGGCCCGGGTGGCCCGACGGACTCGGAGCAGCCTCAAGGCTCCACGGGCCGCAGCGCCTCCAGGCGCGCAGCCAGATCCCGGGGACGGGTGCCAAGCATGTCACCAGTAACGCTGACGTAGATCTCGACACCACCGCGGCCGAATCCAGAGGCTTCGGGGTATGCCAGAACCCAGGCTCGCGGCTTGCCCGGCAGATGCTGAACGCCGGTATAGGCGAACCGGCTGGTGAGGGGACCCAGGGCGGTTGGATTGGGACCTACCAGTCTCCCCCCCGTGAAGCGGGCGCCGGCATACGAAGCGCCGGCGAGGGCTGTGCCGATGACGAGGAGCAAGAAGAGCGCTCTCATGGAGTCTCCTGGAGATGGCGAAGGCGCCGGCGAGGGGCAAATAAGTCCTGCGATGGCCAAAATGCGACATGATGTGCGCGGAACGTGTCGCAAAAGCGGCCCTATGGTTCCGTCATGACCCCCCGGCTGCCGCCCGCCGCGCCTGGGCCAGATACGCGGGCTCCAGCTGCATCAAGCTGGCCATCTTCCGAACCAAATGGGTCTCGTGGTCGCTCAGACGCCCATCCGCCAGGATGACGCCCCACATTACTTCGGCCAGCACCATCTTCTGCGCCAGGCTGTACTCGGCCGCGACGAGCCGGGTGAACTGAAAGTGATCCAGGGATTCTGCCCGCGCCGCTTCGGCCAGCCGGACAAGCTCCGCGCCGGATGTCTGGTCGAGGCCGAAATGTCGTTGCAGCGTGCCTTCGATGTGCTGTTGCTCTTCAGGACTGAATTCGTCGTCGGCGTGGGCCAGCTCGAGCAGCAGGGCACAGGCAGCCAACTGCACCTGGCTGGCCGGCGTGCCTCCCGGTCCGGCCTTGGCGTCCTCCGGCCCGAGCCGCTCGCGAACGAATCGGCGAATGGCTTCCAGCATTCAGCTCTGCATCACGGCAGCGGTACCTCGGCGTCAGACCCGAGCACGGTGGTCCAGGGTCGCACCCGCCAGCCGGTGACGATCCCGCGCTGGACGTAGGGATCCGCTGCCGCAAAGGCGCGGGCGACATCCGCCGTCTCCCCCCGGAACAGCAGCACCGCGGCATCGGTCGGGTCGGCCAGCGCCCCACCCAGCACCAGCTCACCCCGATCGATGAAAGGGCGGGCGTACTCGAAATGGGCCGCGCGGACAGGCTGGCGCCGGGTCACGTAGTCGGGGACGACGTCGTAGAACAGCAGGTAGTGCATGGGGCCTCTTCCATTCCCGGCCACGACAGCAGGATTACCCGTGGGGCGTGGCGCAAAGCTATCCGGCGACCCGGACCCGCAGAAGGGTGAGGTTACAGGTCAGCAGGGATCGGGTCGAGGATTGGGGGGCCAGCCAACATCGGTGGCCAGCAGCCTAATCTCGGGACCATCGTCAGAGAGCCGGATCATCCGGTCGAAGCTCATACCGATCTTTTCCAGCACTCGGTGAGAATTCGTGTTGTCGTCGTCGGTGATAGCCACGATTCGCCGGAGGCCAAGGACGGTCCTGCCGTAGTCCATGACTGCTGCCGCCGATTCAGAGGCGTACCCCTTGGACCGGTATTGCGGGAGAAAGGCGAAGCCGATATCGACGTCGCTCAAGGTGTCCCTCTTCAACAGGCCGCAGATCCCAATCGGGATCCCCGAGCCCGTGAGCTCGACCAGCCACAACCCAAAACCGTGCCGCTGGTAGCTGTCGATCGGGCCGGTCACGAGGTACTGGCGCGCATCCTCGGCGGTCCGCACTCTCTTGTCACCAATGAATCGCAGGAAGGCGGGATCGTTCAGCAGCTGGACGATGAACTCAGCATCGTCCAGCGACATCCGGCGCAGGCTCAACCTCTCGGTTTGAATGACGCTCACGACGTCCGGCGGTTTCCGAGCCGTCGCAGCCCGGTACCGAGTGCCGCCCCCAACAGTGTAAGCACCGAGTAGAGCGCCAGAAATATCAAACCCAGGGGCCAGAGTCCGCCGGTGGAGGGATCCCTGAGCACCCCTGCCAGAAGCACCAGCACTTGCCCAACGAAGACGCCGACGACAAACCATCGCCAGTGCCCCGGAAGCAGCAGACCTCCGAGAAGGCCGGCACCAAGGAGCGAGCCGGCGTAATAGACGCCTTCGGCGTCCCAGGGCTCGTGACTGCCGGTGATCAGAGGTGAGAGCCACCAGATGGCCCCTCCTATTACGAGGCCTGTCAGAAAGGCGGCGACCGAGCGTCGGCTACGAGGCATTACGACTCAAGCAGCAGGAGTAGCCAGGCGCCAGAACGGATCGGTGAGGCCCAGCTCGGTGAACACCGCCTGAGCCTCCGCTACCGTCCGGCGACGCCAGGCGGGATCGAGCCGGTCGGAATACCACGCCTGCGCCAGCGCCCAGGTGGTCGAGAGCGAGATGACCGCTCCCACGGACCGACCGCGCCTGCCGCACCAGTGAACCACGTCCTCCTCCGACCGGAAGAGCAGGTCGTCGCTCAGGTGAAGCCGATATCATCCCACCAGGAGGCAGCGGGCACGGCAAAGTGCACCACACCGGATCCGGTCGAGAGTGCCCGCCCGGTGGTCTGAACCGGCAGCGGATCACCGCAGTCTGCACAGCTGGTACTGATGTCGGCCGGAGCCTGAAGCATGGCCGAGATGCCCAGGGCGTCCCAGGCGCAGTTGGCCCACCATTCGCCGCCCGGCGTCCGCACCCGGAAACCGGTGGTAACCGCCGAAAACGGCATGGCCATCCAAAGACCGCGGGTGGCCGGATCCAGCACCAGCACGTGGGCCTCGGCGAGGCGCTCGAAACTATCCGCGATCACGGCTGGCGATGCACCCAGCTCGTCGCTGAGGTCGCCAACCGAGGGGGCGTGGCCGTGGCGAACGAAGTGCCGATATACTGTCAATCGGACCCGGCCGTCGAGCTCGAGGGAGGCCATCAGACCGGAAGCCAGGTACTAGGGGGCGCTGAGGGACGCACGGCCGTCGTCCAATTCGACTTCGACCCCGCCGATCAGCCCGGCCACGAAGTTGTAGATGGCACAGCCAATGGCGGTGAAGATGAAGCCGAGGACGCCGTAGAGGATGGGCAATGCCAGGGCGAATCCGGCACCGACACCGGGCTTATTGGGAGAGATCATCGACGCGATCAAGAGAACAGGAACGAATACCAGGCCCATGAGGGCGTAGAGGGCCCCGACCACTTTGGCCGTCTGGCCCACGCCAAATCTGCGAATCTGTGCCATGTGGTCTCCCGGTGAGGTGGTTGGGTGAAGGTGTCAGAAATCACTGCCGGCGCGAGAGAGAGCTGGAATCTTAACTGTCCCCTACCCACGAGCGACCTCATGGCTTTCCTCCGCGCGCCTGCCCTGCTCCTGGTCCTGCTGACTCTGTCCTGCAGCAGCGGAGGGACCCCCGACACGGCCCCCGCTCCTGAGCCCGGCGATCAGCTCCGAGCACGGATCGACAATCGCGCCTCGGTCGACATGGACATCTATGCCCTGCGCAACGACGGCGAGCGCATTCGGCTGGGATTTGTCCCTGGTGGCGAGACCGCAGTATTCGCCCTCCCACCCACCGTGACTAGCGGGGCCAGCTCGATCCGCTTCGAGGCACGCCCGGTCCGCCGAGGAGGCGAGTCGGTGATCAGCGAGATATTCGGAGTCCACACCGGGGAAGAGATCGCCTGGTCGATATCGCCCCAGTAGCAGCGGAGGGCCGCGTGGCAACTCGTCTCGACAAGACCATCAAGCGAGAGCTGGAGCTCGATGGGAAGCTCTATACCGTAAGCCTGAGTCCCGAAGGCATCAAGGTCGTGCCCAAGGGTGGCCGCAAGGGACACGAGATGTCGTGGGCATCACTGCTCAGCGGCGACGTGGAGCTCAGGCGCGACCTCAACCTGTCGCTCGACATGTATGACGCCCTCCGCCACTCCGAGTGAATCAGCGAAGTCAGCACGTCGAGTCGTGACTCCAAAACTAAAGGTGTTGAGTCACCCTGGAGGCAATGGGCAGAGGACACCCGCAAAGTAATGTGATGGTCCCGGGTCCCACCGCACGATCTCTTTTGGGTGCTCACACCACCGGCTCAGTGGATCAAGGCGTGGTTCGTGCGCCGTAAACGGAGGCGCTGACCGGAGTGGCCTGACTCGCCAGCGAACGCGCCGGTGTCCGGCATCGGTCTCGGGGCGGGATTTTCAATCGGTACTCGACTCCTCATCCTCACGCTGTTCCGGTTGCCGGATCCGAGCCACCATGGTGCGGGAATGCCCGGCAATCAGCGCTATCCCCAGCTCGTGTAAACCGTTGGGCAGAGTCAGCTCGATTCGATCGCGGTCCCCAAGAAAAACGCCCTTGAGGCGCACCGTCGTGTCGCGGGTAGAGGTGAAGGCGCGCCAATCAGTCGGGGTGCCGTCTACCGTGATGGCGACAACATAGCGAAGGCTGTCGGCAGTCAAGCTAGGGAGCACCAGACGCACTTCCACCACCGTGGGCCCGGACACGTGTGCTCTGACCGCACTATCAGGCGTTACCACCCACCATCGCTGGGCCTCGCCGTTGCGTTCCACGCGCACCATTTCCCCGCCGGCGAGCGGCACCGTCCCCCAGTTGAGGCTGGCCGGGCCCACTCGCGAGTTGGTGGCCCAACCGGCGGTCGCGATGGCAAACCCGAGCGCCGCGGCAGCGACCCAACGCGTGCGCTTCCAGTACACCTGCTTCCGCCACCGTCCCCGGTAGATGACCGGCCAGACCTCACGCCGCGCCACGTCGAGGTCGTGAGGAAAATCGATCTCGGTCCACGCGTGACCTGCCACGTTTATCCCATAGATCGGGACCTGGCTGCAAACAGCCCTGGTAGCCTCGATCACCCAGGCATTCTCCTGTGCGTCTCGCACCAGGGAGTCAGCGACCTTGATGATGGCCTTGGCGCCTTCCTCGTCGAACTGGAGCAGACCGAGGCTCTCGCCCCGTGCGGAGCTGGGGGGAAGGTCCTTGCCCATATCCATGACGCGCCGCTGCTTGATCGCGACCTTGGTTTGCTCCCGTCCGCGCGACGAGGTCGAGTCGTAGGCCAGCACGTTCCCCGGCTCATCCAGGACCAGATTCAGGATCTGGGGATCGAAGAACAGATCGCAGTTGAGCAGGACGAAGGGACCCTTGATCCAATGGCGCGCCAGC
>JBKJZM010000013.1:0-3939 GCA_046715295.1 Gemmatimonadales bacterium
GAGGGCCAGGCAGGCCTGCCGCAGTGCCACGAGGTGGCCGGCCAGATTGCCGCTGTCCACCGTGGAGATGTAGGCCGGCTCCAGCACAGTCAGCTTCTCCAGCTCGTACCAGTTGTAGAAGTGCCCGTTGAAGCGCCGCATCCGCTCCAGGGAGCGGAAGGCCAGCTCGATCCGCCGGGTCATCTCGTCGAGGGTGATGAACCCCAGGTCCCAGGCGCTCACTGTCGCCAGGAGCTGGAGTCCGATGTTGGTGGGTGAGGTGCGCATTGCCACCACCGGCTCGGGGTCCTCCTGGAAGTTGTCGGGTGCGAGCCAGTTGGTTTCCTCGGTGACGAAGCGATCGAAGAAGCGCCAGTGCAGCAACGCGTAGCGGAGCGCCTGGCGGCGGCTCTCCCCTGGCAACCGGTGCTCGCGGTGGAGCGCGGGTTTCCCCAGCGCGTGGGCGATGGCCGGCGAGGCGAGCCAAACCAGAATCAGCGGCAACACCGCGACCGCGATCTGCCAGGGAGGCGCCGCCCCATCGGGCTCGGCCACCGCACGCCAGATCACCGCTCCCAGAATGGCGGCCGCGAGCGCCACCGCCGGCCACATGCTCCGCCAGGCGACTCGGGATGAGCCGGACAGGCCCCGCTCGGTATGCGACGCGGTCTGCCATTCGAGCAGGTGTCGCCGGGACACCAGCATGCGCCACAGGGTGCGGATGATCCCGTCGGCCGAAACCCAGGCCTGGTGGGGGAGGAAGACGATGGTAATTGCGACCTGCTGGATGCTGACGGCAAGGTCCCGTCCCACCGCGGCGTAGTACGCCCGCCAGGACTTATCGAGCGGCGGCCGTAGCATCGCGAGCAAAAGGGAGACGACCCAGGGCGCGGAGATGGCGCCCAGTCCGAGCAGGGTCCAGCGGATCGGCGAGCCGGGAAGCAGGAGCCACCCTCCCACGAGGAAAACCAGCTGGGCCAGCTCCACCGTGCTGCGGCGCAGGTTGTCGATGATCTTCCACTGAGACAGCAGCGACAGCCGGTTGGGCTCGGTGCCGTCCGGCTTCTCCGGCACCCGCCGGGTGAGCCAGGGGAGCAGCTGCCAGTCGCCCCGGATCCAGCGGTGCTTCCGCCTGGTGTAGGTCAGATACCGGGTGGGGTAGTCGTCGTAGACCATCACGTCGGTGGCCAGGCCCGCCCGGGCGTAGCTCCCCTCGATCAGGTCGTGGGAGAGCAGTGAGTTCTCGGGGAAGCGGCCGTGGGTCGCCCGCTCGAAGGCCTCGACGTCGTACACACCCTTGCCGGTGAAGCTCCCCTCGCCATAGAGGTCCTGGTACACGTCGGAGACCGCCGTGGTGTAGGGATCCACACCCGGGTGGCCCGAGTGGATGGACGCGAAGATCGAGCGGTTGGCGCTCGGCAGCGAGACGCCCACCCGCGGCTGGAGGATGCCGTAGCCGCGAACGACCCGGCCGACGGTGGGGTCGTACACCGCGCGGTTGAGCGGATGGGCCAGGGCCCCGACCAGGAGCGGAGCCGCGTCGGGCGGCAGCACCGTGTCGGAGTCGAGCGTGATCACGTAGCGCACGCTCTTGATCGGCTCCACGTCGCCCACGATGATCGAGAACGTGCCCTTCCCCTTGCCCAGCACGAACCGGTTGAACTCGGCCAGCTTGCCCCGCTTCCGCTCCCACCCCCTCCAGACGCCCTCCTGCGGGTTCCAGTAGCGGGGGCGGTGGAAGAGATAGAAGGCGTCGTCCCGGCCGGCGGCGTAGCGGGCATTGAGCGCCTTCACGCCCTCGACCGCGGCCTCGACGATGGCGGCGTCGTCCTCCCGGGTCTCGGTGGGCGAGTCGGTGAAGTCGCTCAGCACCGCGAAGTGAAGGTGCGCCTCCCGGTTGGCCAGGAACTGGACCTCCAGGTTCTCCAGGGCCTCGCGCACGGCATCGACGCTGCCGAAGAGGGTAGGGATCACCACCGCGGTGCGGAGCTCGGGCGGCACACCGTGCTCGTGGAGGTCGAGCTTGGGGAGCGTTCGGGGCGGGAGGAACGCGGTGACCAGCTGGTTCACCACGTTCACGGCGATGTCGTTGGCCAGGATCAGGCCCAGGAGGATCACGGCGATCCACGCCGCCCGGGCCTCCGAGCCGCCGAGCAGCAGCACCGCGGCGAGGGCGGCGACGGTGGTCAGCAACACGCCGCCGACGAAGACCACGTTCGGGTGGCGCCGCACCCAGCGGTAGATCGCCTCGCCGAACGAGGGCCGGTAACCGGTGGACTCCTCCAGCTGCGCCAGCCCGTCGTCGATCAGATAGTAGCCGACGTGGGCCCGGCGCTGGTCCTCGCTCTCCTGGGCGCCGGCGCGGGACAGCTCGATCGCCCGGCGGGCGACGGCTTCCTCGGGCCGGCCGGTGCGCCGGGCGATGCGCTCCACGCAGTGACGGTACTCGTCCCGGGTGGCGAACGTCATGCTGCTGTAGAACCCCGAGGGATCCTCCCGCAACACGGCCTCGACCCGGCTCTGGTCCTCGACGAAGGTGCGCCACTCCATCCGGGCGATGGCCCGGAGGCTGGTGATGCTGTTGGCCATCACCACCTGGGTGAGGGCCAGACGCTGGGTGGAGCGGGCCGTGGCCTCCTCCGCGCTCAGCGCCTCGTCGGCAATCCACTGCTCCAGCCGTACCACGGCAGGCAAGGCACCGCCCTCGACTCGGAGCTGGTGGAGGAAGCGGGACACGAAGGTGGGGGTGAGCGCGGGCGGGTTGGAGGCGAACCGGTCCAGCTCCAGGTCCAGGGCTCCGTCACCCGCGTCCGCGGCTTCGGCGATGCGGGATGCGGCCTTGTCGGCATCCTCCAGCTCGTCCAGCCGGGCCACTGTCCGGAGCGCCATCCGGCGCACGTTCTCGATCAGGCCCAGGCGGAGCATGGCCGGCACCGCCCACAGCTCGCCGATGGTGAGGGGCGAGACCTGCTGGAAGGCGTGGACGAAGTTGGTGACGTTGTGGAGGTCGACCCGGCCCTCGCTGTGGCCGATCAGCGTGATGGCCAGCTCGTAGACCCGGGGGTAGCCGGCCAGCGCGCCGGAGGCCAGCTCGGGCAGCTCCCGGTAGTAGCCGCCGGGCAGGCTCTCCCGCACCTCGCCGATGTGCTCCTGGACCACGTGGTAGTTGTCGAGCAGCCACTCACCGGCGGGGCCCACGTCGGCCACGCCATCGCCTTCGACGTCGACCTCGCCGGAGGCGGTGAGCCGGCGGTTGGCGTCTTCCAGGATGCGGCGGGTGTCGTTGAGCCGGGCCAGGAGCGGAGTCCGCCGCACCGCCCGTTCGCCCGCCAGCCGCTGTCCGGCCGCCACTTCCTGGGCCCGCTCGGCCAGGTGCTCGGCGCCGAGCAGCTCGCCGCGGATGGGCCCGGCAAGGCGGTCCTCGCGGCTGTCCGTCCGGATCCGGGGCGTGAGGAAGGAGAAGGACTGGCGCGGGTCTAGCTTGGAGATCGTCGGACCTCGGGTGTGTCACTGGTAGAGCGGTTATCGTGGAGACCCGATTCCTGGTCCGGGGATCAGGGCAGTATAACGCTGGGTTGGGGACCTAGGCGAGGCACCTCGGCCTTCTGGACAAGACCGAGGGGGAAAGCGGATACCGCTCTCCCCCTCGGCCCAGCCACACCGATCAGACTTAGATCGTAGCCGCGATCTTGTGGAAGGTCGAGTTGCCGACTTCCCAGGCCTGCACTTTCGGCGTGCCTTCAACCACTTTCTCCAGGCTCTTGAGCACCTGCGGATAGGTGTCACGGCCATACTGATCCGCGCTCTCCTTGCGATCCCACAAGCTGATGGCGAGGACTTCCTTGCCATTCTGTCCGACGAAGGTGATCTCGTCCTTGAAGCCGTTCTGCTTGCGGAGCATCGGCAGAATGTCCTTCTCGAACGTCTGGGTAAACTCACGGGCGGTGTTGGGCTTCAGAT
>JBKJZM010000014.1:0-6312 GCA_046715295.1 Gemmatimonadales bacterium
AGATCCGGTCCTCCGAGGAAGACGTCCGCCAGAAAGTCATCCAGCGGGTGCGGGCCCACGAGCTCCTGATGAAGGTGAGCGATACCGAGTGGCAGTGGGACCGAAACAAGCTGACCATCTACTTCACCGCGGACAAGCGAGTCGATTTCCGGGCGCTGGTTCGGGATCTCGCCTCGCTGTTCCGCACCCGCATCGAGCTGCGCCAGATCGGCGTTCGGGACGAGGCGGCCAGATTGTCGGGGGTAGGTCGCTGTGGGCGGGAGTACTGCTGCTCCACCTGGCTCAAGGAGCTGTCCCCCGTCAATCTGGGCCTGGCCAAGGACCAGCATCTCTCGCTCAACCCGTCCCAGATCTCGGGTGGCTGCGGCCGATTGCTGTGTTGCCTCAAGTACGAGCATGACTTCTACGTCACCGCACGGAAGCGCTTCCCCAAGGAGGGAAAGACGCTGAGAACAGCGGTCGGGGCGGAGAGGGTCATCGCGGTCGACATCTTTCGGGAGCGGGTGTTCCTCAAGCACGAGGAGCAGGGCTCCCGCATCATCCCCCTGCTGCAACTGCGGCAAGAAGTCGAGCAGCTCGGCGATGTTTTCCCGACTGCCGAGATGCGCACCAAGGAAGCCACCCCCATCACCGGCGGCGCCGACGCCAATCCAGCGCCGCGCCAGTCCCGTCGCAGCCGGCGGCGCGATGGCGGTAGCCAAAGCCCCCCAAGCTGACCCTCGAGCTATCCCGGTTTAACTTTCCGCACAAACCGCCAGGCGTTGTTTGTTTTCTTGGGAGCCTAGCCGAGTGACGAAGTTCTACCTGACCACTGCCATCGACTACTCCAACGGCGACCCTCACCTGGGCCACGCCCTGGAGAAGGTCGGGGCCGACGCCATTGCGCGTTACCGCCGGCTCCGCGGAGATCACGTCCACTTCCTCATGGGGATGGACGAGCACAGCCAGTCCGTTCTCCAGGCGGCGGCCAGGGCGGGGGTTCCGCCGCAGCAGTGGGTCGACCGCATGGCCGCACGCTTCGCCGAGTTCTGGGGCCGCCTAGGCTGCAGCAACGACGACTGGATCCGCACCACTGAACCGCGCCATTTTCGTTCGGTGACCGAGCTGCTTCAGCGGATCCAGCGTCTGCATCCTGACGATCTATACGTGTCCGAGTACGAGGGTCTCTACTGCACCGGCTGTGAAGAGTTCAAGCAGGAAAGCCAGATCGTAAATGGGCACTGCATCGAGCATCCCACCATGGAGCTCATCCCCACCCGGGAACGCAACCACTTCTTCCGTCTGAGCCGGTACGGTGACCGCCTGCTCGAACTCATCACCGCCGGCCAGTTCCGAGTGGAGCCGGCCATCCGGCGCAACGAAGTCGTTCGTTTGCTTGAAGGCGGGTTGCAGGACATCTCGGTGTCTCGCCTTCGGCAGCCCTGGGGAATTCCCTTCCCGGGCGATCCCGAGCAGACGGTGTACGTCTGGTTCGACGCTCTGATCAACTACCTCTCGGCTACCGGGTTCCCGGCGCCAGGCTACGACCGCCTCTGGCCCGCCGACCTGCACGTGATCGGCAAGGGTATCACGCGCTTCCATTGCGTGATCTGGCCGGCGATGCTGCTCGCTGCGGAGCTGGCGCTGCCGCACAAGGTGTGGGCCCATGGCTACGTGCAGTGGGAAGGCACCAAGATGTCGAAGACGGCAGGCACGGCCGTTACGCTCGACGAGGCCATCGAACGTCACGGCCCGGACGCGCTCCGCTACTTCCTGCTGAGGGAGGTTGGGTTCGAAGCAGACGGTAACTTCACTTGGGAACGGTTCGACGAGCGCTATACGGCTGACCTGGCCGACGGGTTCGGTAACCTGGCCTCGCGATCCCTGGCAATGCTGATGAAGTACCGGGAGGGAGCCGTACCGGTGACGAAGGGCCAGACCTCGCTCGACCAGGCGGGACAGAATGCCCTCCGTGAGTACTCGCGTGCGATGGATGCGCTGGACCTGCGGGGCGGGGCGGAAGCGGCGTGGACGCTGGTGTCGGCAGCCAATCTATTCGTGCAACAGTCTGCACCCTGGACACTCGCGAGGACTGGCAAAGATGCCGAGCTCGACGAGGTGCTTAGTGCGTTGGCTCGGGCGCTCTGCCGGTTGGCAGTGATGAGCAGCGTCTTCATTCCAGGCAAGGCTCAAACCCTATGGGAAAATCTGGGAATGGACGGCGAGGTTTCCGGATCAGGGTGGGGGGCGGCGGAGCAGCCTCCCTTGGCGAGCCGCAGGACAGGCACGCCGTCCATCCTGTTCCCCAAGCCCCTTAAAGTATAGAGAGTTAGGCAAAGGACCTGCGAAACTACTTGACAGTGAAAGAGTTATCACTCCAACTGACCCTTGACAAGAATTATCCCGAAGGGTCACCTTGCGTTAGGGGCGTGAGTATGTTCGCCCGCCCGAAGGGCCCGAGTATTGCAAATTAGGCAACCGGTTTTGTGCGTTCACGCGACATCTGTTCGAGGTAAGGTCATGGCCAAACGCCGCTGGACTCTGGTTCTGGTGCCCCACGGGGCGGAGCCCTCACGCATTGTCGAGGTCTCCTACGGAGTACTGCGGGTCGCTGCCTCCGCCGCTGCGGGATTCCTGGTCCTGGTACTGCTTGCCGGCTACGCCACCGTTTCCCATACGACCGACCTCTCCCGCACTGCCAGACTCGAGCAGGAAAACGAGAACCTGGCTCGCGAAATCGGTGAGCTCAACGGCCGCCTGTCGACCCTGGCCGATACGCTAACCCGGATTTCCCAACGCGACGCCCGCATCCGGGTCCTTGCCAACCTCGAGCCAATAGACCCCCAGGTACAAGCCGCCGGAATTGGCGGTACGGCCGGTGTAACGAGCCTCGGGCTGGCCGGGATGACCGGCATCGCACGTCGTTCGGCTGAGGTGCGGATCGATCTGAGCGCGCTGATTCGGCGGGCTAACCTGCTGGCTTCCTCGTTCAAGGAAGCGGCGGACAGCCTGGCCTACCACTCAGCGAGGCTTGCCGCTACTCCGTCGATCATGCCGACCCAGGGTTGGCTCTCCAGCGCGTTTTCTTCGATGCGAGCGCATCCGATTCTGCACTACGCCCGGCCGCATGAAGGGATCGACGTCACTGCGCCCATGGGCAGCCCGATCGAGGCCCCGGCGGCAGGGGTGGTGACCGATGCCCGGTGGGAATCAGGGTATGGCAACACGGTCACTATCGAGCACGGCTTCGGCATTGAGACAAAGTTCGCCCATGCCTCCAAGCTCCTGGTTCGCACCGGCCAGCGGGTGTCCCGTGGCCAGCGCATCGCGCTCGTCGGCAACTCCGGCCTCGCCACTGGTCCCCACCTGCATTACGAAGTCCATGTGAAGGGCCGGCCGGTCGACCCGCTCAAGTACGTACTGCCTGACGGGGTCGTGACCGACTAAAAGGGCGGAGATGGCGGAGAGGACGGAGAAGTGGGAGAGGTGAAAGCAAGAACCCCCGGTGCCGAGCATCGGGGGTTTTGTGTCTCGTCTAGAACTGCACCTTCGGCGCCTCCCTGGCCCCTTCTGCCGCCTCGAAGTACTCCCGCGGGCTGCCCATCCCGAAGACCTTGGCGGTCAGGTTATAGGGGAACCGCCGGATATATGCGTTGTACTCGCCGACCGCAGTGTTGTAGTCCTGCCGGGCGACCGCGACCCGATTTTCGGTGCCCTCGAGCTGTTCCTGAAGCTGGCGGAAGTTCTGGCTGGATTGAAGCTGGGGGTAGTTTTCCGCAATGGCCAACAGGCGTCCCAGACCCTGGGTCAGCTGCTGATTGGCGGCGGCCATTTCGGGAACGTTGCCCGACTGCACCGCGCCGCCCAGGCGGGCACGGGCGTTGGCAATCGAGATGAAGACGGTGTCCTCCTGCTTGGTAATGCCCTTCACCGTGTTCACCAGGTTGGGGATCAAGTCGGAGCGCCGCTGGAGCTGGGTCTGAATCTGCCCCTGCGCCTGGTTGACCTTTTCATCCATGGTCTGAATGGTGTTGTAGCCACACCCCGCTACCAACACCAGGGCGGCAAGGACTGGAATCTGGATCCTGGAGCTACGGTTCATCGCTGATCTCCGAGCTGAAGTTGGTCGAGGAACCGCGCCGTGTGCTCCACGGCGTCCATGTAGTTCTCGAACTCCGGGGCTTCACAGCGCCACTCGCGGTCCACCCGGTGGCGAACCACATGGAGCAGGTGTTCTCCCTCGAACCCGATCGACGCAGCCGCCGCGGCTGCGAGCCCGAGTGAGTCGTGCGGAACGGTCTTGCCGATCAGGCTGAGCACTCCGCGCAGCAACACGAGAATGGTGGCGGCGCTCTGCAGTCCGAGCGAGCCGAGCGCGCCCGGGTCGGGGGCATAGGTAGCATAGCCCTGCCGCAGGCGAAGCAGCTTGCCTCGGAACTCCCGTTCGAGCGCTTTGCGCAGGTCGGCCGGGTCGACCCTCACGCCCTGCAGCGGGTCGGTGCCGCGAAGCACCTTGTAGGCGGTCCGCATATCGGTGATTTCGATGGGGAACGCATCCGAGGCACGATCCCATTCCGCCCGGCTCAGCACCAGCGGCGGCTCCCGGCCGGCCTTGCGCCAGGCGGTGAAGCCGCGGCCCAGGGAGCGGAGAGTCTGGGGATTGATCTGGTCGATCACCAGCATGAGGTTGATGTTCGAGCGGCCAGGGATGTAGTCGCCGCGGGCGGCCGACCCGTACAGGATAGCGCTATACACCGGACCCACCGAAGCGTCGGCCTCAGTCAGGAAAGCATCAACCACCCGTGCCACCGAATCGCGCATCAGAACCGCCCCCCGGCGCCACCACCGCTGAAGCCACCGCCTCCACCGAAGCCACCAAACCCACCGCCACCGAACCCGCCTCCGCCGCCCCAGCCACCGCCGATCCACGGACCACCACCCCAATATACGCCCCTCCTGCGGCGCCGTCCGCCGACGCCACGGGAGCTGATGACGACGAACACGATGAACAAGAGGATCGGCAGGAGGTTGCTGAGCGTTCGGCTGCCGCTGCCAGGCGCGACCGGAGGCCGATACGAGGTGAGGGCTGAGTCGGAGACCCCATAGCCCCGTGCGATTTCGCCGGTGAGCGCCTGGACGCCTTGCAGGAGAGCTGGGCCATAGGCCTCGCGCTCCAGATCGGGGCCCATGACCTCCCGCCGGATGCGTCCCGCGGCAGCATCTGGGATAATCCCTTCGAGACCTTGCCCCACCTCGATGCGGAGATGGCCGGTGCCGGGCTGCCCATTCTGCCGCGGGACCAGCAGGATGACGATTCCCGCGTTCCGTCGCGGATCTCCGATCTCGGCCTTGGCGCCGACCTTCCATTTGCGGCCGATTGCAAGCGCCACTTCGGCTGGATCCTGCTCGCCTATGGAGCGAAGCGTCACCACCGCGATCTCCGCCCCGGTAGCAGCCTGCAGCCGCCGGATCAGATCCTCCGTCTGCGCCGCGGACGCCGGGTCGATGATCGAGGCCAAATCGGTGACGTAGCCGACCGGCTGAGGCGGGAACAACGTGTCCACGCCTGGGCGCTGCGCCCAGACCGTCGCGGCGGTCAGTTGAAGCACCACGAGGAGGGCGGTAGCTTTGGCACGTGTCGCGCTCAATATGTCTCCTGCTGCTGGACCATTCGCTGCTTTCCTCGTTGCCGTCTGCTTCGACGCTGCTCAGGGCAAGCCTGTTGCTGCTGAGCGCAGGGTTTGCGGCCGGGCTCACCGGCTGCGACAGCGGCCGCCGTGAGGTGACGGTGCGGGTCTCCATTCCTGACCCTGCTTCAACTGAAACGCCGGCTGCCGGGGTCGGCGTCGTTGCGCTTCCCTACAACCGCGACAGCGTGCTGGAGAGTCTCGAGGCTCGAGCCCGCTCGCGGCGGCCCGACACCGCGGCGCTCGACAGCCTGTTCGCGCGGTTCCGCGGGCCGTTCACCGCCTACACCGCCATCTCCTACGCCGAAGCCGGGCTGCGTGACTCGCTTCGCCTGCTTCGTGGCCAACTCGATTCTCTCCCGCGCCAGGCCCCGGAATACACCACACTAACAGCCGGATATGCCCGGATGTCCGACTCTCTCCGCCGGATCGAGGCCCGGGCCCAGCGCGCACGCGTGGCGCTCGACCGGGCCCGTATAGCGTTCGTCGGCCGAAGCGAGAGCCTGCGTAGCGCAATTCGGCACTGGGAAGATAGCACCTACCGGGGATACGACAGCATCGTGGAGCGGCTCGCGAGGAGCCGGCGGCGTGAGCCGGTAACCGATACCACCGACGCCACCGGCTGGGCCCACTTCACCCTGGCCCC
>JBKJZM010000015.1:0-6624 GCA_046715295.1 Gemmatimonadales bacterium
TCGACGGCGTGCTGGCAGTGGACCGGCCTCAGGGCCTTGACCCCTTCTGCCTGCGGGAGGAGTGGCACCGGCTGCACGGGCCCAACGGGCGGTATGGACCGCCCGAGTCCAGATCCGCCACCTATGCCGGACAGTTGTGACGTGACCCTGAGGTGGATGGTCAAAACCATCTACCCAGCCTGACGAACACCGCCTCTCTGCCATCGTGGGTAAGCCCATACTCGAATCGTACCGGGCCGACGGGCGTCTCGGCACCGAGGCCGGCCCTGGCCCCGGCGAGCCAACCGCCGGAGGCAAGGATCCCTCCCCCGAATGCTGAACGGCCGGCCGCCAGTTCTAGCCTGCCTACGAAGGGACCCTTCAAGGAGTAGGTGAACAAGGTACTGACCACAAACTCCCGGTCACCTCTGCGCTCTCCGATATGGAGGCCCGGAAATCCGTCGTCACCGCCTAAAGGGAAGGTGGCCTGAAGCGGAAGCCGTTCACCCAAGCCCACGCGGAGTCGTGGCTCAAGACGGAAGGGGCCGGCCCTGACCGAGGCTTCTCCATCGAACGCAACTCGATGATAGAGCCCGGTCCAAATTACGTCTATCCCCAGCACTTGGCCGACGGAATGGCCCGCTCTAATCGCCTGCGCGCCGATACCCAGAGTGGAACGGTTTCGTCCCGGCTCATGCCACGCGTGCGCGCTCAGACCCAGCGCCACACGCCAGCCCGCATCGAATGCGCGCTCCAGGCCGAGGAAGCCGAGCGCCTCCCGAGTGAACGCGCTACCCAGCTCGTCGCCATCCGGCTCGAAGCGCCGCACTGATTCGGTGCCCAGCCGAGTCGTGAAGGCCGGCGTCATCAACTGCCGTCCCAGCTGGTAGTTTCTTCGGAGGCCGAGGTAGAGCTCCTTGCGAAACTCTCCGAGGAAGAGGGCGGTACTGCCTTCCAGGGCGAGATCGAAGACCCGGCGGTCCACTGCTCCCACCCACATGCGGCCGCCGAGCTCGCTGTCATACGCGAGGCCCAGCCCCACCACGCGTCGCGGGGCCCGCTGCACCGAAACGTCGAAGGAGACCGAATCGCCGGATCCCCGCGGTGCCAACCAGACTGCCTGATACGCTTCCGAATAGGCGAGGTGCCGCACCCGACTGTGAAGCAGAGCGGCATCCAGGCTATCGCTCAATCCCAAGCCGAGAAGGCGACGGAGGGCGAGGCGCTCGGAGGCATTGGTGCCCTCGATCTCCAGGCTGACGACTCTGCTGGGCAATGACGGTTGAGCTGTTCCCTGGTGCCGGGGAAGGCAGCGCGCCATGGGAAGCGTCGTGTCGGCTGCACCGCTGCCATGGCGGATCAGCCGGTCCACGTTTGCGGCGGAAAAGTTGAGGCTGGGAAATCCTTCTACTGCCGGCCGGACCAAGATGTCCTCCGCACCCAGGGAATCGGCGCCCTGCTCGAAGAGAAAACCCAGGAGCCGATCGGCCAGACCGATGGGCGAGAACAGGTCGAGCGAATCCCCCGGGCGCTCGGTGGCGTCCGAGACGATCACCCGTTCGGCCCCTTCGGCCCGGGCTACCGCCACCGGGATGTTCGCCGCGAGGCCTCCATCGGCGAGGATGCGGCCATTCAGTGATTCCGGGGCAAACACCAGAGGAATGGCAAAGCTGGCTCGAACGGCGCGGGCCAGGTCTCCAGTGGCGAGCACGACCGGAGTGCGATCGGCCAGATCGGCGGCAACGGCCCGGAAGGGGATCGGCAGCGAATCGAAATTCCCCCGCGCCAGCAGATTGCCGCGCAGCATGGCGCCATTGACCAGGGCATTGACCTCCGCCTCTGCAACCGCGGCGCTCTGGATGGTAAATCTCCGAGCGCCTTGCTCCCACACCACCAGGGGCTGGATCAGCCCCAGCGAGCGGGGCGCTCGCGGCTGATAGGTTCGAAAGAGATCCGCCATCGGCAGTGCACGCGCCAGCGAGTCGATCTCCCGTCCGCTGTACCCGCTGGCGTACATGCCGCCGATGATGGCCCCCATACTACTGCCTACGACGAGATCAGGGCGAATTCCCAAGCTGTCCATCACCCGCAGGACGCCGATATGGGCCAGACCCTTGGCGCCACCGCCGGAAAGGACCAGCGCCGTGCGAGCTGGCCGGCAGGTTTGAGCCTGCGCGGTCGCCGTGGCGAGGAGACACATGAGGGCGATCGGTAATCGGAGCATGCGAGAGCAAAATAAGGGTGCGCCAAGCCCTTGCGCGGTACCTGGACACTTCGTATACCTTTTCGAGAGTTCAAGTTCAGCAGGAATTTGGCGAAGGAGCCGCTGCAATGACCTATGTGATAGTCGAGGCCTGCATTGGGGTGAAGGACCGCGCCTGCGTGGATGTGTGTCCGGTGGACTGCATCTACGAGGGCGAGGACCAGCTCTACATCCATCCCGAGGAATGCATCGACTGCGGCGCCTGCGAGCCCGAGTGTCCGGTGACGGCCATCTTCCCTGAGGAGGACGTGCCGCCTGAGATGGCCCCGTATATCGAGAAGAACAAGGAAGTTTTCAACGGCGACACGCCGCCGGGCAGGCCTAAGAGGTAGCCCTAAAAGAAAGGAGCCCCGGGATCGTACTGCTTGGCCGCGATCCCGGAGCCGAGGTGGGTAGGACCATCTGATTCAGCGGAGACCGTAGCGGTCCTGCCGCCATCCAATACAACGCGCAGCCTCCCCGGCAGGTTTCACCCCAGCGATCTTAAAAACTCCCGCAGGCTGGCGGTCGTCGCCTCCGGCTGCTCGACGGGTGGCAGGTGGCCGGCTCCTGGAATGACTACAAGGCGACCGCCGGGTATCGCGGCGGCCATCGCTCTCGCCTGGTCAGGTGGAGTCAAGGTGTCGGCCTCGCCAACCACCACCAGTGTCGGTACACCGGCGAGGGTGGGAAGCAGCGACCCGCTCTCCTCCCGGTCGCGCATGGCGGCGAGCGCCCCGACGATGCCGGCCACCGGCGTCCCGGCCATGAGGGCACGAACTCGCTCGGCGACTTCGGGGTGGCGGCGGAGCGTCGCGGGGGCGAGCATCTTGGAAAGCATCGCGTCGGCAATAGCCCCCGCGCCCCGCTCGCGCGCGGTAGCGGCTGCCGCGTCGCGGGCCCGTCGCACCTCGGGCGCGTCCGCATCCGCCCGACTGTCCATGAGCACCAGCCCTCGGACCCTTGATCGCCACTGTCGCAGAAACTCAAACGCCACGTACCCTCCCATCGACAGTCCGCACAGCACCACGTCATCTACCCCCAGGACGTCGAGTAGCGCGGCCAGATCGGCCGCATAGATCGACATGCTGTACCCGAGATCGGGCGAATCGGACTGACCCATGCCGCGCAGGTCGGGCGCGATACAACGGAATCCATCCAGCGCCCCGATCTGCTCCCTCCAGATGCTGCGGTCCAGAGGATAGCCGTGCACGAACAGAACCGCAGGTCCCTCGCCTTGCTCCTCGACCGCGAGATTTACACTGTTCACCGTGATGCGCTGAACGTTCCCGGGGGAGTCCCGCCGGATGTTCAGGTATTCGCTGAATTCCTGTGGCACCGGAATGGGCCGGCCGTCGCGATCGATGCAGACGAAGACGAACTCCGCGCTGGCAATGATTATGTCGTCTCGTACTCGTCGCGCCGTTTGACGCATCGTAAAGCTGGTGCGCCCGTGGTGGGTGAGCACCTGCCGAAAACGAAGCACGTCGCCCGGAAAGGCGGCCGCCCGGTACTCGATGACTGTCTTGCGCAGGGCCGGCCAGGAACCGCTCCGGGTGAACACGTCCATGCCGGGCCCACCGCGGAGCATCTCCCAGCGGGCTCTTTCGAACAGGCTAAGGAACGAGGCCTGGTTGAGGTGGCCGAAGGCGTCGCATTCGTCGGGGTAGACGACGAGATCGATCTCGGGGGTGGACATGGATCTAAGATAGGCGGAGCAGGCAGAGAAGACGGAGAAGGGGGATGGAGGAGGCAAGGCAAGCGCTTGTCCACTAGAATTATCGTCGATCCCGACGGAGTCACCCCTCCGTCTTTCCCCGTTTTCTCCGTCCCCTCCGCCCATGAAACCCCCAACTGATTACATCCGCCACGCCGCCCGCCTTGCCCGGAAGCTTCAGATGGACGCCGCCATGGGGAGCACCCCACAGCCGGATGCGGAGTTCTACAAGACGCTGTCCAAGGCATTCGACGAGATTGCCGCGGGTCTCGAGCTGGTCTCCAAGGCGGAGAAGTGACCACTCCCCGTCGACCCGACGATCCGCCTCATCCGCCGGTCCGCCTGATCAACACCCAGGCTGAGCTCGAGCACCTCTTTCAACGATTTGAGGGCGAGCCGCTCCTGGCGGTGGACACCGAGGCCGCCAGCTTTCATCGCTTTCACGACCGCATCTATCTGCTCCAGCTCTCATCCCGGCATGAGACCGCCGTGGTGGACCCACTCGCCGTGACCAGCCTACTGCCACTCGCGCGGGCGCTCACCGATCCGGCGGTCGAGATCGTCTTTCACGACGCCGATTATGATCTCCGCTTGCTCAACCTCGAATACGGCTTTGGGATCAGCAACCTTTTCGACACTCGCATTGCCGCCCAACTGCTCAACGAGCCCGGGGTAGGGCTCGCCGCATTGCTGGAGAAGTACCTCGGCGTGAAGCTGGACAAACGTTATCAGCGCGCTGATTGGTCGGCGCGGCCGATTTCAGGCGAGATGCTGGACTATGCCGCTGCCGACACCCACCACCTTCCTGCGCTTCGGGACTTGCTGCGAGAGCAGCTTCGTGAGCGCGGCCGCCTGGAGTGGGCCGAAGAGGAGTTCGTCCTGGCGACGGGAGCTCGATGGTCGCCGCCCGAGGCCGATGAGCCGGCCTACCTGAGGCTCAAGGGCGCCAAGGCACTGCCGGGGAGGGCCCTTGCTGTTCTGCGCGAGCTGTTCGAGTGGCGCGATCAGCTGGCTCGTCGCACCGACAAGGCCGCGTTTCGGATTCTCAACAACGAGCCCCTGCTGGCCATGGCCAAGGCGCCCCCGACCGATCTGGCGGGGCTCAAGGCGGTGCGGGGAGTCGGCGGAGAGCAGGCTGAGCGAAGAGGGCGTGAAATCCTGGCAGCGGTGGAGCGGGGGATGGCAGTCCGTGAGGCCGACCTGCCCCGAATAGAGCGGCCGCCCCGCCGCCCCGCCGATCCTGCTTATGAGGTCCGGTTGGAACGACTCAAGGCCGCCAGAAACCTCCTCGCTGCCCAGTACGATCTGGCGCCGGGCGTGCTCTGTCCGAACGGCACCCTGGAGGCGATCGCCCGCCTCAATCCGGCGTCGATCGATGAGCTCGCCAAGGTGCCCGAGCTGCGCCGATGGCAGCTGCGCGAGATCGGCGGCGGGCTCCTCGCGGCCCTCCAGGGCCCCGCCGCATAGACCCCTCGCTCAGCGGCGATTCGGGACCTAGAAGCCGAGGAACGTCCGGACGCGAGGGTCCATCTTCTCCGGTGTCCAGTAGGGATCCCACACCAGCTCAACCTCTACCGCCTGCACCCCTTCCATATCTCCCACCACCCGCTTGACGTCCGCGATGATTTCGGCCCCAGCCGGGCAGCCGGGCGACGTAAGGGTCATCTGCACCTGCACACTTCCCGCCTCGTCCACATCGACTTCGTATACCAAACCGATATCGATGATGTTGAGGTTGAGCTCAGGATCCTTGACCGCGCGGATGGCTTTCCGGATGGCTTCGGCTGTTGGTGCGGTGGGCATGGGGAACACTCGAGGCAGCTAAGGCAACTGGCAACAGGGGCGTCGTCCTGGAGAAAGATAACCGGTCGCTCCCCTCAGCAGGCCGCTACCAGCTCCTGCCCACATACCCGAGGGACCAGGCGTATGGCGGCATCGGACAGGGAAGTCCGGACCGTTCGGAGCGCATGGTGCGCATTGCGCGCCCTGGGGTCGAACGTCCTGTTCGTCAGGAAGACCAGGAACAAGTCGTGAGCCGGATCCACCCAGATCTCGGTCCCGGTGAAGCCGGTGTGACCGTACGCCGCATCGCTGATGAGCGTGCCAAACAGGCTGGGCTCCTTACCATCGAGCTCAGGGGTGTCCCACCCAAGCAGCCGGGGACCGCTGTTAACGCCGCGGGTAAGGAACTGGCGGATGGTCGCCGGCGTCACCCACTGGCCCCGAGGCCCGGCACCATTCCGCAGCCACACCTGAGCGTAGCGGGCCAGATCCATCCCGCTCGAGAAGATGCCGGCGTGACCCGCAGCGCCACCGAAGACCACCGCGTTGGGATCATTTACCTGGCCTTGAACCGGCTGACCGCGCCAGAGAGCGGTGGGCACGGTCCGTCGCCGGACGGAGGCGGGCGGCCGAAAGGTTGTCCCGTGAAGCTCCAGCGGCCCAAACACCTCCCGAGTGACGAGACTATCCAGCGGCAATCCCGACACGCTCTCGAGGACCAGACCCATCAGAATGGCGTTGAGATCGCTATACACCGCACTGTTGCCAGGCTGCCGCACCAGCGGCTCTGCGTAGAGCAGCGTTTTGGCCCCGTCGCGGGTTCGCGCCTGCTTGAAAAACGGCACATAGCTTCGCAGGCCGCTGGTGTGATCGAGGAGCATTCTTACGGTGACTCGATCCTTCG
>JBKJZM010000016.1:0-7207 GCA_046715295.1 Gemmatimonadales bacterium
TCCACGGTGAATTGCCGCCGCGCGGCGACCGCCGCCAGAGACGTGTCGGCGGTGGCCAGGGAGCGGAGGCGAAGCTGCTCCTTCAGCCGGGTGGAGTCGTCTGCTGTCATCACCGGTCCATCGGGATTCCAGACCGGATACGGTGCCCGGGGGAGTACCCAGGCACCCTTCACCCGGTCGCGATACACGGCCAGGCTTTCCGGCGTGGTGAGATCGGCCAGCATCACCGGACCCGCGAGTGTCTTGCCGCCGGTCCCCTCGGTCCAGGCCCAGCTGTGGCCCTCGATTGCCCGGGAGAACGGGGCGGTGAGGCGCAACCAGGTCGGCCCCCGCTCCCACGTCACGCCGAAGGCATAGGGCTCCAGGGTCGCGCTCAGTCCATAGGCCCTGAACCGCTCGGCGGTCCACTCGTTCGCCCGCCGCATGGCGGGAGAGCCGGACAGCCGGGGGCCGATGACGTCGCTGAGATGTTGCAGGTTCTGCATCACCTCCGAGCGGTGCAGCGCCTGTTCGATGAGCAGGCCGGCTCCCGCAGTATCGACTCCGGCCTGGGCGTTGAGCGGCACGGTGCCGGCCAGGGCCAGCAGGCAGAGAAATGGCGTCCGGGGTTTCGTGGTCACTGTTTCCCCTCTATGTTGCGGGCTGAAGCCGGGCTCAGACCTTCCAATCTCGTCGTCGAGGACTCAGCGCTTGCCCAAGGACAGCATTACCGTCACCGACAACCGGACCGGCAAATCGTACGAGCTGCCGATCACCGAAGGCACCATCCGCGCCAACGACCTCCGGCAGATCAAGGTCGCCGATGACGATTTCGGAATGATGACCTACGATCCGGCATTCATGAATACCGCCGCGTGCCGAAGCGCCATCACCTTCATCGATGGCGATCAGGGCATCCTGCGCTACCGAGGCTATCCCATCGAGCAGCTGGCCGAGAAGGCCTCGTTTCTCGAGGTAGCCTACCTCCTCTGCGAGGGCGAGCTGCCGAACCGGCAGCAGCTGACCAAGTGGGAGGAAGAGATCAAGTACCACACCTACGTGCACACCAATATTACCAAGTTCCTGGAGGGGTTCCGCTACGACGCGCACCCGATGGGCATGCTGCTCGGCGCGGTGGGGGCCCTCTCGACCTTCTACCCGGATGCCAAGAACATCCACGATCCCGCCAACCGCTATCTCCAGCGGATTCGTCTGCTGGCCAAGCTGCCCACGATCGCAGCGTTTGCGTTCCGGCACTCCCGCGGGCTGCCGTACGAGTTCCCCCGGAACGATCTGGACTATATCGGCAACTTCGTCAACATGACGTTCAGTATCGGCGGGCAACATCAGCCAAACAAGGTGCTGCAGCGCGCCCTCGAGATCCTGCTCATCCTGCACGCCGATCACGAGCAGAACTGCTCCACCAGCGCCGTACGGGCGGTCGGATCGTCGCACGTGGACCCCTTCTCCGCGATCAGCGCCGGCATTGCCGCCCTGTACGGCCCGTTGCACGGGGGAGCCAACGAAGCCGTGCTCCAGATGCTGGACGAGATCGGCGACAAGCAGCATATCCCCGCGTTCATCGACAAGGTGAAATCGGGATCCGGGGCCGAGCGGCTGATGGGATTCGGGCACCGGGTCTACAAGTCCTACGACCCTCGCGCCAAGCTGATCAAGAAGGTGGCGTACGACGTCTTCGAGCAGACCGGCCTCAACCCCAAGCTGGAGATCGCGCTCGAGCTGGAGCGGGTGGCCCTGGAAGACGAGTACTTCATCAAGCGGAAGCTCTACCCCAACGTCGACTTCTACTCCGGCTTGATTTATCAGGCCATGGGATACCCGACCGACTACTTCACCGTCCTCTTTGCCATCGGGCGCACTCCGGGGTGGCTGGCGCAGTGGGAGGAGATGCTGCTCGACAAGGACCAGAAGATCGCGCGGCCCAGGCAGGTGTATATCGGGTCGGAGCAGCGGGATTTCGTGCCGCTGGAGAGGCGGGGCGATCGGAGGAAGGTGGAGCGGGAGAGGGTGAGTAAACGATAAAGCGTGAGCGGGAACTGCAAACAGCGTGAGCGGGAGCCAAGAACGTAAGCGGTAAGCGGGTATGGCGTAGCACTCCCGCGTCATCCCGAGTGGAACGAGGGATCGCCTAACGCGACGTCCGTTCGAGATCTCTGTGCCGACGTACGCCACCCGATTCCTCGCTCCGCTCGGAATGACGCGCCTTCCCTCTCACCGCTTACGCCTTTTGTTCCCCGCTCACGCTTTTTCTTCGACCGGCACGTCGCCCTCCAAGTACGTATACCCCTCCAGGCCCGCCACGTAATCCGCTATGAAGCTGTTGGCATCCTGCCGGCTCAGCTCCTTGGCGTTGCTCACCTTCCGGCGGAATGCGGCCAGGAGATCGCTGGCGTGGAACTGGACGTAGTTGAGCACTTCTGTCACGGTATCGCCGTGGACCAGGTCGGTGATCTCGTAGCCCTGCTCGGTCAGCCGGACGTGCACCGCGTTGGTGTAGCCGAACAGGTTGTGGAGGTCGCCCAGGATCTCCTGGTAGGCGCCGGTGAGGAAGATGCCCAGGATGTAGGGCTCCTCTCCCACCATGGCATGAAGCTCGAGTGACGGCTTCCCCTTTCGACCTCCGGTGAAGCGGTCGATCACCCCGTCCGAGTCACAGGTTACGTCCTGGAGCGTGCCCCGCCGGCTCGGCGCCTCGTTGAGGCGATGGATCGGCATGATGGGGAAGAGCTGGTCGATCGCCCAATGATCCGGGAGGGACTGGAAGACCGAGAAGTTGCAGAAGTAGCGGTCCACCAGCTGCGCCTCGATGTGATTCACGATCTCGGGGTACGACGCCTTGTCTTCCCTGATGGCCTGCGCCAGTGCGTTGAGCGTCACCAGGTAAAGCTGATCGGCATCGGCCTTGTCGCGTAGCGAGAAGACGCCGCTGGCGAAATACTCCTGGGCCCGCTCCTTGGCGAAGACCGCGTCGTGAAAGACCTCTTCGATCCGGTCCTGGGTGAGCCCCTCCAGGTTCTCCGACATCTCGACCAGCAGCTGGTGCGGCTCTTCCCGTAGCTTCGGGGGCGCCGGCTCGACCTGCGACTCCACGTCGATCACGTTGATGAGCAGCAAGGCGTGGTGCGCCGTCAGCGCCCGCCCCGACTCCGAGATGAGGTGCGGCATCGGGAGCTCTTCGTTCTTGCAAACGGAGCCCAGGGTATAGACGATGTCGCTGGCGTACTCCCGCATCGAGTAGTTGACGCTGGCCGGCCGGGTGGAGCGGGAGCCCTCGTAGTCCACCCCCAACCCACCGCCCACATCCACGTGGGTGAGATCGAACCCCATGTTGCGAAGCTCGACATAGTAGCGTCCAATCTCCTCCAGCGCCGCCTTCACGTGCCGGATATCGGTGATTTGGCTGCCGAGATGGAAGTGGACCAGTTTCAGGATGTCCTTCCGGTCGAGGCGATCGAGCCGGTCCAGGAGCTTCATCAGCTCCACGGCGCCGAGTCCGAACTTCGACCGTTCGCCGCCGCTCTTGGCCCACCGGCCCGAGCCTTCGGTGGCGAGCTTGATCCGCACGCCGGCCGTCGGCTGGACACCCATTTCATCCGCCACCTTGAGCAGGACCTCCAGCTCGGTGAGCTGCTCCAGCACGATCATCACCTTGTGCCCCAGCTTCTGGCCCATGAGGGCCAGGCGCATGAATTCTTCGTCCTTGTAGCCGTTGCAGACGATCAGATGATTGCTGGCTTCGCTCAGGCCGAGCACCGCCTGGAGCTCGGGCTTGCTCCCGACCTCGAGGCCCACACCGTAGGGAGCGCCGAACTCCACGATCTCCTGGATCACGTGCCGCTGCTGGTTCACCTTGACCGGATACACGGTGGTGTAGCTGCCCTCGTACCCGAACTCCTTGATCGCGTTGCCGAACTCGGTGGCGAGCGCCTGAATCCTGGATTGCAGGATGTCGGAGAAACGAAGCAGGAGAGGGAGCCCGACACCCTGGGCGTTCAAGTCCATGGCCAGGCGATAGAGATCGAGTCCGCGCTTGCGGTTGGCATCGGGATGGACGGTGACATGCCCCTCGGCGTTGACGCGAAAATAGCCCAGGCCCCAACCCGCCATGTTGTACAGCTTCTCGGCGTCTTTGGTGGTCCAGACCGAAGGGGCGACAATGGTGGTGATGGAGCGGCTCCAGGAGGTTCGAGAAGAAACGCATTGTAATGTGGTAGGGGGTCCCACCGGGAGTGGCACCTGCGCTACAGCGCTCGACCCGGTGGGCCTCCCGCCCCCGGACGTCCTTTCCTAACCCGTTGCGCATTGAGTAGTTCACATTTCTTGCACTCCCGGGTTCTCACCGCTCCCGGCCCCCTGCCATAGGCACAAAGTTCGCATTTCCGGTAGGGGTAGTCCCGGTCTATACGGGGAGATACCAGGCCCTGGTCGCGCCGCTCGTTCGCAATTCTGAGAGGTACTAATGTCCGGACCCAGTCTGATAGCCGGCCGCCGATTTCCCGCAACGACCAAGCTGCGTCTGCAGCTCGTCTTTGCCCGGGCATCGGAGGCAATCGCAGAAACATATCAAGCACAGGCAGCGGAGTTCGTGAGGCGGCTCCGGTCCCGGCTCTCGGTGGATGAGGCGCTTCAGCGGTACTTCCATGAGGTCGGCGTGCCGGTGGCCCTGGAGGGAACCGTACGCGCCCGGGCCTTGATCTCTCTTTCCGGTCTGATCGAAAGCGCCCCCAGGCACGAGACCCGCGCCGTGGGATGGAGCGGCCTCCGGCCGGATCAGCTGATGGATGCGCTCCGTCGGCGGATGCAGCACATCGAAGAGACCAACCTGGAGTGCCGCCTCGCCGCCTCGATGTCCGACGAGGCCGTAGCAGCGACCCACGTTCGCATGGCACTCGAGACGGTCAACACCCTGGCCGACGAGTCCACGCCCGACGAGGCCATCATGCACTACGTCCGGACCTTCAACCTCGGGTCGGTCGATGCCCAGGTGATCTTCCGGAGCGCCCTGGCGCAATGGGCCGAGCTTCATCCCCTGCCTGGTGAGGCCCATGCCACCGCGCGGGCGGCCCATCCGGCGCCGAGCTTCGACCGGAGCCTCGACCGGCCCGTCCGCGAGCTGCGGGCTCGCCCTGAGTTCGGGCTGCGCGTAATGGTGTAGCCGCCGGCCGCCTCCCACCTCCACTCCCCCGGTATAAGTTTCGGCGGTGCGGGTCTTGATCGCGTGAGAGGCGGTGGCGGGATGAAGTGGGTTTATACTATCGGACGGATCGCGGGCACCGAGATCAAGGTGCACCTGACGTTCGTACTGTTCCTGGGCTGGTGGGCGCTATCGGGGTACAGAGAGGGTGGGCTCAACGGGGCGATCACGGCCGCCCTGCTGCTGCTCGCCCTTTTCGCATGCATACTCCTCCACGAGTTCGGGCACATTCTCATGGCACGTCGATTCGGCGTGCGCACGCCCGACGTCATCCTCCTGCCCATCGGCGGCGTGGCCCGCCTCGAGCGCATCCCGGATGAGCCCAGGCAAGAGCTCCTGATCGCGCTGGCCGGGCCCGCGGTGACCGCCGGGCTGGCCCTGATCTTCTATATTCTGCTCCGACTCACCGGCGGGTACGCCGAGGTGGACCAGCTGAACCCGCTGGCCCCTTTCCTGAATCAGCTGCTGGTCACCAACGTCTGGCTGCTGCTGTTCAACATGATTCCCGCGTTTCCGATGGACGGGGGCCGGGTGCTGCGCGCCCTGCTCGCCAGCCGGCTGGGACTGGTGCGGGGCACCCGGGTTGCCGCGACCCTGGGACAAGGGCTCGCCGTTGTCGGTGGACTGTACGGCATAACGACCCAGCATCCGTTCCTGGTCCTCATCGCCTTCTTCGTGTTTCTCGGTGCCACCGCGGAGGCCGAGGCCGTGGAAACCCGCGCGGCAGGCGATGGTCTGCAGGTGTCGCAGATGATGGTGACCAGCTTCCGCACCATTCCGGTATATGCGACGCTGGCTGAGGCGGTGGACCTGCTCCTGAGCGGGGAGCAGCGTGAGTTTCCGGTGGTGGACAACAACGGCCGAATTGAAGGGATTCTTACCCGCGACAACCTGATCCGGGGGCTCTCCACGTTGGGCCCGGGAGGACGGGTGTCCGAGGCGATGACCACCGGGGTACCCGTGGTCCCGCCGACTCTTGGCTTCCGGGATGCGCTCGAGCGGCTGAGGTCCAGCCGGCTTCCGGCGCTGCCGGTGGTAGATCCGGCGGGTTCCCTCGTGGGCCTGCTCACGTCAGAGAACATCGCGGATCTGCTCATGGTCCAGCGCGCGAGAGCTAGGAGCTAGGAGCTAAGAGCTGGGAGCTGGGAGCTCTTAGCTCCTAGCTCTTAGCTCCTAGCTCGTTATTGCTCCGATCGATGTCCGGCAGAACACCCCTGGGATCCACCACCACGCGTCGAACTGGTTTGCCCCCGCGCACCCGGTAGGCGAATCGGGGCCCCTGGTTCCACATCTCGACCGGCAGCCGAATCCGCTCGGTTGTGCCATCCGCGTAGCCCACGTCCATCTCCAGCGGCAGCGTCATCGTCCCCCGATTGGCCAGGAAGATCTTCTCTCCCCCGCCGGCCCTCCCGACCGAGTCCACCGCCTGATCCAGCCGGGTGGTGCCGAATACCCAGTCGCGCCAGAACCAGTCGAGGTCCATCCCGGACGCGTCACGCATCAGGCGAAAGAAGTCGGCCGGGGTCGGATGCTTGTAGGCCCAGGCCTTCAGATACTCCCGGAAGGCGTGATCGAACCGTTCTTTCCCCAGTACTTCGTAACGCAGCGTCTGCATCATCAGTGCGGGCTTCTGGTATCCAGTCCAGAACAGATCCTTGACCTCGACCGGCCGGGCGATGAGGGGCTGCTCCTGGCCGGCGACCGCGTGATCCGGATAGAGATGAAGCGGGTGTACCTCGATCGAATCGCCATAAGGCGTGCCCCTGAAATAGCGGGCGGTACCGGCCAGGTCGATGAAGGTGTTGAACCCTTCGTCCATCCAGGGATAAAGCCGCTCGTTCGAGCCGACGATCATCGGCATCCACTGGTGGCCGAGCTCGTGGGCCAGCACCCACTGGCGCTCCTCACGGCTGGGGGCGCGGGGGTCGAAGGTGAGCATCGGGTACTCCATCCCTTCGATCGGGCCCTCGACGCTGCTGATGTGCGGGTAGGGATAGGGGTACCACTGCTCGC
>JBKJZM010000017.1:0-5642 GCA_046715295.1 Gemmatimonadales bacterium
GCGGGGGTAGCCGAAGTAGTCGGCCGCATCGAACCCCGGCGCCACCGCCTGGGACGCGTGCACCGCGAGCCCTTCGTTGACCAGCAGCTCCCGCAGCGTCGCCCGGCTACCGGTAATCCAGTAGTCGTAGTAGCCGCCGCTCTCCGCCACCAGCCGGCGCTAATCGCTCGAGCTGCTGGGGGAGGTGTAGCGCACGGTATGGGCCAACTCATGCGCCACCCAGACCGGAATGAGATCGGGTGGAAGACCCATGCCGTAGGTTTCCGGATTGACCCGGCCGGTGAAATGCTCCAGACAGACGAAGGCCACACCGCGTCCGCCCACCACCAACTCTCCAGCGTTGGCGCCTCCCAGTCCTACCATGAGGTAGGTATCGGTGGGCCCATCCACCCCGATCAGCTCTTCAGCTCGGGTGATCGCCTCTTCAGCGAGCTGCACGATGTCGGTAGACGCGGCCAGCGCGTAGAGGTCGCTGCGATCTGCGTTCAGTGCGGCGGTGATGATTTCGTCGGCGTGGGGTGCTTCGGGGTCGAGAACGTAGTTACGCCAGTAGGCGTCGAGGATGAGACGATGTGCTTCGCGATAATGTCGATACGCCGCTTCCCGGTTGGCGGCCTCCAAAACCGCAAGGAAATCAGGAAGGAGGTTGATCAGCACGCGAGACAATACGAGATGGCCCCCTGAAGTGCAAGACTAATGATCGTGCTTCTTCTTCTTCGCTACCTCATCGAGGAACCGGCGCTCAGCCGGTGTGAGACTGGAGATCCCCCGCTGGCTGATCTTGTCGAGCACCCGATCGACTTCGGCTGTAACCGGATCAGCCTCGACTCCGCGGCGGGGGCGCATCGGTGTAACGGGCGTACGCTGCTGTGGCTCGGACGACCCGGATTGCACCATCACCACCCGCTCTACGGTGCGGGCGGGCTCCGCGGGGCTCAGGCGGGAGAATGTCTGCACCTTGAAGAAAAAGAACCCGAAGAGCGCTCCGCCAACGTGAGCCAGATGGGCGATTCCGTCGTTGGGCCAGAGCCGGGACCCGATGACATCGAGGGCTACCAGGCCCAGTACCAGCGTGCGGGCCTTGATGGGGACCGGGATGGGGAAGACGATCAGCTCGGCCTCCGGCCAGAAGTAGGCGAATGCAACCGCCACACCCAACACTGCCCCGGATGCCCCCACGAAGGCCCCGACCGGCATGATGCCGGCGAGGAGCAGGGAAAAGACCGCTGCGCCGACGCCACAATACAGGTAGTACAGGATGAAGTTCCGGCTGCCCATCCGACTCTCGACCGCGGTGCCGAACACGTACAGCATCAACATGTTGGTGAGCAGATGCAGCAGGCCCGCGTGCACGAACATGTAGCTCACGAAGCTCCACGGACGGGTGAAGGCGGTCCGGGGAGAGAACTGCAGCGCCTGGAAAATCTCGCGAGAGGTGAACAATGTCATGAGCAGGAGCAGCATCACCGCATTGGCGATGATGAGACGACCCACCCAGGGGGTGATGCGATATGAGGGAGACGATTTCATGGTACAACGCCTTTAACTCTAAGTCCCCGAGCCTTTGGAAGGCTCTTCGACCCGGGTGCGCCGGGCAGCTCGACAGATTTGCTCGCACAGCTCGGGGAACTCGATGCTCACCGCCCGTGCAGCCTGGGGCATGAGACTCGTGGCCGTCATGCCGGGCAGGGTATTTACCTCTAAACAGAAGAGTTCACCGGCCGGTGTCAAGCGAAAATCGACCCGCGAGTAGCCGCCGAGCTTCAGTGCCTCGTGCGCCAGCAGGCTGAGCCGGGCGCATTCGTCGGAAAGTGCCTGGGGCAGGTCGGCTGGGAAGATCTCCTGGGACATCCCCGGGGTGTACTTGCACTCGTAATCGAAAATTTCATGCCGCGGGATAATCTCTCCCACCGGGAGCGCCCGCCCCTCGAGCACGCCCACGGTCAGCTCCCGGCCAGGGACGAACCGCTCGACCATGACCTCATCGTCGTACTGCCGGGCCAGGGTCACCGCCGACTCATAGTCCCGACCGTCCTTCACCACGGTCAGTCCGACCGTGGATCCCTGTTTTGAGGGCTTAACCACCACCGGCCACCCAAAATCGCGTTCGACCTGGGCCCGCGATGCGGGCGCCATCACCCAATCGGCGGTTTGGACCCCGGCTGCCCGGAACAATCGCTTGGATATGTCCTTGTCCATGGCCATTGCACTCCCCAGCCGGCCGCTTCCCGTGTAGGGGACACCCACCATTTCGAGCAGGGTCTGCAGGGTGCCGTCCTCCCCGCGCCCTCCATGAAGTGCAAGGAACAGCACGTCGGCCTCCTGGACGACGGCCAGGTTAGCCAGGCCGGAGAGCAGGAGTCCACGCTCCAGGGCATGGAGCCGTTCTATAGATGGCGGCTCGGTCCCTACCTGGCTAGGGAGCAGCGCGGTTTCGTCCGATTGGGGGATATAGCCCCGTGCGGTGTCCACCACCGCCACTTCATGGCCGCGGGAGCGGAGCGCCCCGATCACCTGGACCGCCGAAGCGAGGGCTACATCGCGCTCGGACGATGTACCACCCGTCAATATGGTGACCCGCATCTAATCCCCCGACTAGAGCGTAAACGGCAAAACGGGCCGTTCATTGTTCACGCAGTTTACCTGGTGCCAATGAGTTGCTGGAGCACATCGTACCGGCTCACGATCCCGATGAGCTTGCCGTCCTTGCGGACCAGCGCGGCGGGGCTCTCCCGGGTGAGCATGGCGCCGAGTCGATCGGTGGAGCAGTTCGCCTCGACCTCGGGAAAGGACGCCTCCATGACTTCGCGAACTGGACGGTCGAGCAACGACGGCTGCGCGAGGGCGCGGGTCATGAGGGTTCCCTCCACCAGCCCACCGACGGATCGGCCGTCCTCGAGCACGGGAATCTGGCTCACGCCCCAGGTGCTCATGAGATTGAGCGCCTGACGCACGGCAGCGGCTGGCGTCACGCTGACCAGCGGGGGCGCATTGGCGGGCCGACGCTCGAGCAGCTGCTCGACCGTGGTCCGTGGCGCCTCGAGCATCTGATTCTCCTGCATCCACTCGTCGCTGAAGACCTTGGAGAGGTAGCGCTCGCCGGTGTCGCAGAGGATGGTGACGATGAGTGCCTCAGGGTTATCCAGCTCCCGGGCCAAGTCGAGCGAGAGCGCAACATTGAGTCCTGCGGAACCGCCGACAAGGATTCCCTCTTCGCGTGCCAGCCGGCGCGCCATCATCAACGAGACTCGATCGGAGACCTGCCGGAACTCGTCGATCGAGTCGAACCAGATGGTAGTGGGGATCTTGTCGCCCCCGATTCCTTCCACCTTGTAGGGGTGGCCGTCCCCCAGGGCGTGGTTGCGGTGATAGTGAGTGTACAAGGAGCCAACCGGGTCGCCCGCCACGACCCTGATCTTAGGATTCTTCTCCTTCAAGTACTTGCCGGCCCCGCTGACTGTCCCCCCGGTACCGGCCCCCGCCACCAGGTGAGTCACACGACCCCCGGTCTGCTCCCAGATCTCAGGTCCTGTCGTGGCGTAATGCGCCACGGGATTGACCTCGTTGTAGAACTGGTTCGCCAGGATCGCGCCTGGCGTGTCCTTGGCGATCTGCTTGGCCTTCATCACGTAGTTATCGGGATGATCCGGGGGGACGGCGGTCGGAGTGATCACGACCTCCGCGCCGTAGGCCTTAAGTAGTCGGACCTTCTCCTGCGACATCTTGTCGGGCATGGTGAACACGCAGCGGTAACCCTTGAGCGCTGCGGCAATGGCCAGGCCGACGCCGGTATTGCCGCTGGTTCCCTCGACAATGGTCCCGCCGGGCCGGAGCTCACCCCGCCGCTCCGCGTCTTCGATGATCGCAAGGCCAATCCGGTCCTTCACCGAGCCACCCGGGTTGGCATACTCGGCCTTGCCGTAGATGGGGGTCCGGATGCCGGAGCCCAGCCGTGCAAGGCGGATGAGCGGCGTCCAGCCGACCGTCTCGAGAACCGATTCGTACGGCTTGAGGTGCTGGGGTTTGCTCATGGTGTCGGATTCTTGGGGCGTGCGCGGGGGCCGCGGAATTGCACTGGCTGGATGAAGGGCGCGGCGACAGGACGGCCCTGATGCAGCGCCGGGGAAAACCGAAGCTCGGGCGAGCCCACCACCGCGGCCGAATCCAGCGCGGGATAGCCGCTCGATTCCGCGATGCGGGTGGAATCCGGGATCACCTGGCCGGCGGAGTCGACATAGAGCCGGAGCAGGACCTGGCCCTCGATCCCCTGCTCCAGCAGCGCCGGTGGATACCGGACCGGAGACACGGCGTTAATGGCCACGGGCGGTTCCTCAGCCGGTGTCGCCGGGGGGAAAGTGTTGCGGTCCACCAGCCGCATGGTCCCGTCGCTCTTTCGTTCGCAGGCAACCAGAGCTAGCGCGAGTACCACGGCCGAAAGGGTGGGTTTCACCATCCGTGGCCGCCCTTTCTCTCACTCGCCCGGCGCTTGAAGTCCGCCAATCGATTCAGCGCCTCCAGCGGAGTGAGGGTATCCACGTCCAGCGACTCGAGCTCTTTCATCACAGGGTCGGGGTGGCCACCCTGGCCGAAGAGCGCGAGCTGCCCCGGATCGCGGGACAAGGGCGGCGGCCCCGGGACCATGCGGTGCTCGCCCTCGAGCGTGGTCAGTATCTCACGAGCCCGGCCCAGGACGGCGGGGGGCAGGCCGGCGAGCTGGGCCACGTGGATGCCATAGGACCGATCGGTGCCGCCGGGCTCGAGGCGGTGGAGAAAGACGACGGTGTCGCCGGTCTCGCGAACCGCCACGTTGTAATTCCGGGCGTGCTGCAACCGCTCGGGCAGCTGCATCAACTCGTGATAGTGGGTGGCGAACATCGTCTTGCAGCCTACCCGGTCGTGCAGGTGCTCGGTCACGGCCCAGGCGATGGCGACACCGTCATAAGTCGAGGTCCCGCGGCCGATCTCATCGAGCAGCACCAGGCTCCGCGAAGTGGCGTTGTGCAGGATGGCGCTCGTCTCGCTCATCTCCACCATGAAGGTGGACTGGCCGCCGGCAAGGTTGTCGCTGGCACCGACCCGGGTGAACAGACGGTCCACGGCACCGACCGAGGCTTCGGCGGCCGGCACAAATGAGCCGATCTGCGCCAGCACCACGCACAGGCCGATCTGCCGGAGAATGGTGGATTTGCCCGCCATGTTGGGCCCGGTCACGAGCGCCACCCGCTCCGAGTCGGTAAAGCGCGCGTCGTTCGGGATGAACGACTCCCGCTGCATCATCCGCTCGATCACCGGATGCCGGCTCTCCTTGAGGGTCAGGTCGAACCGGTCGGTAATCTCAGGCCGTACGTAGCGGCCCGCCACGGCACACTCGGCGAGCCCAGCCCATACGTCGAGCCGTGCCAGCACCCGCGCCGTACACTGGATCCGCTTGATTGCCTGGGCCACCAGGCCCCTGAGGGCTCCGAACAACTCCGCCTCCCGGATGCCCATCCGTTCCTCGGCGCCGAGGACGCGCCCCTCGTAGTCCTTGAGCTCGGCAGTGACGTAGCGCTCCGCGGTGGAGAGGGTCTGCCTCCGCTCGTAGTCGGGGGGGACCCGCGCGGTGTGGGTGTGAGTCACTTCGAGATAGTAGCCGAATACCT
>JBKJZM010000018.1:0-18562 GCA_046715295.1 Gemmatimonadales bacterium
GCATCTGGGGTCCGCTGGCCGTAGCCGGAGCCGGTCTCTGCTGGGCAGTGGATAACAACTTGACCCAGAGAGTGTCCGCTGGCGATCCGGTACAGATCGCGCAACTAGAGGGTCTCGTGGCAGGAGCTGTGAATACGGGGCTCGCCCTCTCGTTCGGCGCTCGGGTGACGGCACCACTTCCGGTAGCGGCCCTGCTGGTGGGATTGCTGGGCTATGGAGTGAGCCTGGTGTTCTTCGTCCTGGCCCTGCGGGCCTTGGGCACGGCGCGAACCGGGCCTGTTTCTCGCTCGCGCCGTTCATCGGAGCCGCGCTCGGCCTGCTTCTTTATCGGGAACGGGTGACTCCATTGTTTCTGGCGGCGGCAGCACTCATGGCGCTTGGTCTCTGGCTCCATCTGAGCGAGCGGCACGAGCATTCGCACGAGCACGAGCTATTCGAGCACGACCATGCACACGTGCATGACGAACACCACCAGCACGGGCACGGACCCGGTGATTCCCTGGGAGGGCCTCATACCCACCCGCACCGGCATGACCGGCTAGCATTTGCATCCCCACTACCCGGACATCCACCACAGGCATGGACACTAATTGAAGGTCACAATGTCACAAATAATGCCTGAGACGATGCGTCTCACCTGCCCACTCTGTGGCGCGATTTCCGAGGCCGTGGTGCCCCTGGAGGCCTGTCAGTTCTTCTATGATTGTCCCGCCTGCCGCGGCGTCATTCGGCCCCGCCCCGGGGATTGCTGTGTATTCTGCTCCTACGGCGAGAGGCGGTGCCCTTCCGCCCACCCAGCATGATTTTCTATGGTTCGCAGTCCGTGCACGCGGTTTCGCCGCGCAGCCCTTCCCATCCTTCCTTTACAATGATGGGAACCATTGCCAGCGCCGCGGCAGGATCGGCCCACCACCAGCCGAGCAGGGTATTTAAGGCGACCCCAGCGAGGGCAATCACCGACAGGTATGCACAGAGCGAGGTCTGGGTCGCATCCGCCGTCAGCGCGCTGCTGCCGAGGCCCCCGGCCACCCGCCGCTTCGCCCGAGCCAGGAGTGGCATCACAATGACCGACATGGAAAGCAGGACGACGCCGACCACACTGCCGTCCGGCTCTTCCCGCTTCACCAGCGTGGTGATGCTGTCATAGGCCACATAGGCGGCGAGCGCGAGGAAGGTGCCGCCGATGATGCGGACGGCGAGGTACTCGACCCGCTCACGACGAGCGGGGTTGAGATCTGCCCTGAGCCGCCATTGGGCCACGACGCTGGCGCCCACCTCGATGACGCTGTCCACCCCAAAGCCGACGAGGGCCACACTCCCAGCCACCAGGCCGGCAGCCAGCGCTACCACCGCCTCGATCGTGTTATAGCCGATTGTTATGTAGTTGAGCCACAGTCCCCGGCGCACCAGGGCTGGACGGCTTGGCATGCGAGACCTCTTGACCGATGGTGAACTCCTGTGAATCCTACGCCATGCCCGTCTTACCGGCACCTTGTGACCGGCCAATGTCAACGTGACCAGAGAAAAACACTGGGAGAGTATTTACCGGAACAGGGAGCCTACGGCGGTCAGCTGGTACCAGCGGGAGGCTCGGCTGTCGCTGGAACTGATCCGACGCGTGGCTCCCGGGCTCGATGCACCCGTTCTGGATGTGGGTGGTGGGGCCTCGACGCTAGTCGATGGCTTACTCGGTGCCGGCTACGGAGACATCACAGTCCTCGATTTGGCCGCCGCAGCTCTCGCCCGGGCGCAGGAGCGCCTGGGCAGGCGCACGGCTGAGGTAAAGTGGATCGTCGCGGACGTTCTCGATGCTCCGCTGCCCCCGGCATCCTGTGCCGTATGGCATGACCGGGCCGTTTTTCACTTCCTCACTGACCCGCGGGATCGGGCCCGTTATGTAGCGCAAGTAGGGCGGGTCGTGCGCCCCGGGGGCCACGTCATCGTGGCCAGCTTCGGACCGGATGGGCCGGCCCGGTGCAGCGGTTTGGAGGTCATGCGGTACAGCCCTCAGGGTCTCCACGCCGAGTTCGGTGCAGCTTTCCGCCTGCTTGACAGCGCCCGGGAAGACCACCGAACCCCAAGTGGCTCGGTCCAGGCTTTTGTGTACTGTCTGTGCAGAGTTGAACCGCAGTAAGCGCCACTCAATGCATCCCCTTCATCATCTGTTCGTGGGCAGCCATTAGTCGCCGCACCCGGTCCGCGTGCGCCCTCATTCTGGTCGAAAGCGCCTGTCCCTTGAGGCTCGGTAGCTCGGCGAGGTCCTGTTTCACCGAATCCGTCAGGGCACTCCATTCCGGAGCTTCCGACATCTTCATCTGCCGCATCTGCCCACCCATCTGATCCATCATCTGCGACATCTTTCCCTCGTGGCCGGCCATCATGGCGGACATCTGCTCCGGACTCGACTTCATCATCGAATCCATGTGCGCTTGCATCATGGGCATCATGCTGGACTGGTCCATTCCTGACATCCCATCCATTCGGCCGCTGTCCATAGCCATCCCACGCATTTTGCTGCTGTCCATCGCCGTCCCGCCGGGTGAGTCGGCTGCCGGTGCTTCCTTCGGTTTGTTGCACGCGGCCGAGGCCAAAAGAGCCGCAATCACCATCATGTAAAGGGCTTTCATCTGAGTTCTCGCTTCGGATAATGTGAGAGTCATTTTGTCACCAAAACCCTAGTGCCAGAGGGGTCGTCCTCGAGGCCACGTCGGCGCCACAGGTAGTACAAGGCCGGAATCACCACCAGCGTGAGAATGGTGGATGTCACCATCCCGCCCACCATCGGCGCCGCGATCCGCTGCATGACGTCGGCTCCGGTACCATGAGTCCAGAGTGCGGGCAGGAGGCCGAGCATGATCGCCGCCACGGTCATGAGCTTGGGCCGGAGACGATTCACCGCGCCGTGCTCGATGGCGCCGACCAGCTCAGCCAGGGAGGGCTTCCTCCCATCCCGGGTGATGTCCTGCCAGGCATGATCCAGGTAGAGCAGCATGACCACACCCGTCTCGGCCGCAACCCCGGCGAGGGCGATGAACCCGACCGCCACGGCGATCGAGAGGTTGTAATCCAGCAGCCACATGGCCCAGACGCCTCCGATCAGCGCGAACGGAAGTGAGAGCATCACGATCGCCATCTCCACCACGCTGCCGAAGGTGAGGTACAGGAGGAGCGCGATGACGGCGAGGGTGAGCGGCACCACGACCGCGAGCCGGGCCTTGACGCGCTGGAGCGCCTCATACTGGCCGCTCCACTCCAGCCGATAGCCGGCGGGAATGGTCACCTCCCGGGCGACGACCTGCTTGGCCTCCGCTACGTACCCTCCCACATCGCGGCCTCTGACATCGATCGAGACCAGATCGTTGAGATAGCCGTTCTCGCTTCGGATCATGGGTGCACCGGCCGCGAAGTTGATGTCAGCCACCTGGGCGAGCGGCACCTGCATGCCATCTGCGCCGCTGACCAGGAGTCGCCCTATGGCGTCGGGGCTGTCCCGAAAGTCGCGGGCGTAGCGCACCTGCACCGGAAACCGCTCCCGGCCTTCCACGGTCGTGGTCACCAGATCGCCACCCAGCGCCATGCCGAGCACGGTTTGGACATCACCGGTCGTGAGCCCGTAGCGGGCGAGCGCATCCGCTTTAGGCCTGATATCCAGGTACCGGGCCCCAAAGGAGCGTTCGGCGTAAATGCTTCCCGTGCCACGGAGGCCGGCCAGCGCGGCCTCGATGTCGCGGCCGACGCTCTGGATGGTCTCGAGATCGGGTCCGTAAATCTTGATGCCCAGCGTCGTCCGGATGCCGGTGGAGAGCATATCGGTGCGGTTCTTGATCGGCATCGTCCAGCTGTTCGCCACTCCAGTGATCCGGAGCGCCCGATCCATCTCGGCGACGAGCGCGTCCTGGGTCAATCCGGAGCGCCACTCCGATAGCGGCTTGAGATTGATCGTGGTCTCGACCATTGAGATCGGTGCCCAATCGGTGGCGGTGTTGGCCCGGCCGGCCTTTCCCCACACCGACTCCACCTCGGGAAAGGTCATGAGAATGCTGTCCTGCACCTTTAGTAGCCGTCGCTGCTGCGTCAGAGAGACGCCCGGGAGAGTATTGGGCATGTACGTCAGGCTGCCCTCCCGGAGCGGGGGCATGAACTCGCTTCCCAGGCCCGCGAAGGGAATGAGCGTCAGTGCGAACGCCGCGACCGCTCCGATGATGACCAGCACCCTGGAGCGGAGGGACCAGTGGAGCACCGGCCGGTACACCCGCGCGGCCCAGCGATTCAGCGGGTTGGCGGCCTCGGGACGAATCCGGCCCTTGATCAGGAAACCCATCAGCACCGGCACCACCGTAACCGACAGGAGCGCGGCCGCCCCCATGGCGAAGGTCTTGGTCAGCGCCAGCGGACGGAACAACCGTCCCTCCTGGTCCTCCAGGGTGAAGACCGGCAGAAAGGAGAGCGTGATGATGAGCAGCGACATGAAGAGCGCGGGGCCGACCTCGGTCGCGGCCTTGGACACCAACTTCCAATGTTCCTCGCTCGTCCGCCTGTCCGCCTGTCCGCCTGTCCGCCCGTCCGCCCGTTCGATGTGCTTGTGGAGGTTCTCGATCATCACGATCGCCGCGTCGATCATGGCGCCAATCGCGATGGCGATGCCACCGAGTGACATGATGTTGGCGTTGATGCCCATCCACCGGATCATCGCAAGCGCGGCCAGGATGCCGAGCGGCAGAGTGGCGATGGCGACCAGGGCACTGCGGGCATGGAGCAGAAAGAGCACGCAGACCAGGCCTACAATGACCGATTCCTCGATGAGCGTGCGAAGCAGCGTTGCGATCGATTGATGTATCAGATCGGTCCGGTCATAGGTCGTTACCACTCGCACGCCTTGGGGCAGCGTGGGCGCGAGCTCGGCCAGCTTCGCCTTGACCCGGTCGACCACATCCAGCGCGTTGGCGCCCTCCCGCATCACCACGATGCCCCCTACCGCCTCGCCCAGGCCATTCCGTTCGGCGATGCCGGTGCGGAGGTCCGGCCCGATCGTCACCTGCGCTACATCGCCGACGCGGACCGGCCGTCCACCGGTCCCGACACCCACGGCAACGTTCGAGATGTCGTTCGTACCGCGGAAGTATCCCAGCCCGCGAACGGCATAGTCACTCCCGGCTACCTCGATGGTACGAGCGCCCACGTCCTGATTAGCGCCCCGCACCGCCTCGACGATCTGCCGTGCGGTCACCCCGAATGCCCTGAGCCGGGCAGGGTCGAGGAGGACCTGGTACTGCTGAACGAATCCACCGATGCTCGCCACCTCGGCCACACCGGAGACGCCCTGCAGGGCGTAACGCACCTGGAAGTCCTGAATGGTCCGGAGCTGGGCTGGAGTGTAGCCGCTCCCCTCGAGCGCGTATTGGTACACCCAGCCCAGGCCGGTCGCGTCCGGGCCCAGCTCGGTCTTGGCTCCTGCCGGAAGCCGTGATTGTACGGAGTTGAGGCGTTCCAGCACGCGGGATCGGGCCCAGTAGAGGTCGGTGCCCTCCTTGAAGATCACGTAGACGAAGCTGCCGCTGAACATCGACTGTCCCCGCACCGCCTTCGTGTTGGGCACGCCGAGGAGTGCCGTCACTAAAGGGTAGGTAACCTGGTTCTCGACCACCTGTGGTGCCTGGCCCGGGTAATCGGTGTAGACGATGACCTGGACGTCGGAGAGGTCGGGAATGGCGTCGACCGGCATGGAGCGGACGTAGAGGGTGCCGGCGATCAGTAATGCCAGAGCGAAGGCCGCCACCAGCCCGCGCCGGGAGATAGACCAGGCGATCAGCCAGGCGATCATTGCTTGCCCTCCTCGCCCATCTTCATCCCCTTCATATCCTGCCCCGCTGCCCCACTGTCCCGCTGCCCCGCCGTCATCCCGCCCATGTCGAGGCCCATCCCCATCTGCAGCATCAGGCCCTGCATGGCCGCAGCCAGGTTCGATTCCGAATCGAGGAGATACGCTGCGGAGGCGATCACCTCGTCCCCTGGCTTGAGGCCGCTGACGATCTCGACTAACGAGTCACTCCTCATCCCAACTGCGACCGCACGCGGCATGAAGCGTCCATCACCTCGGTTGACAAACACCAGGTTCTGGGTGCCGGTCGGAAGCACTGCCTGAGTGGGGACCGTGAGCACCTTCGCCGTGGCCGGTCGTACCATCGCAGTCGCGTACATGCCCGGCCGCAGGGCGCCATCTCTGTTCATCACCTCGGCTCGGGCAGTGATGGTTCGTGTCTTCTCGTCCACGGTCGGGTGAATGAACGTCACCCGGCCCGGGTAGGTCTTCCCGGGGATGGCATCAACCGCGACCTCGACCGGCGTGCCTATCCGGACCGAGCGGGCGTCCATCTCGAAGACCGCCAGGTCCACCCAGAGCACGCCCCGGTCGGCGATCAGAAACAGGTTGTCGCCCGGCTGGACCGCCTGTCCCTCCGTCACCATCTTCTCGGCGATTTCGCCGCTCATAGGCGAGCGGAGCACGATGGTCCGCCGGGCCTGTCCCGTGCGTTCAAGGCTATCGATCTGGTCCTCGGGAATATTCCATAGAGAAAGCCGGCGCAGCGCCGCGGTGGTGAGAGACTTATCACCCAGGCGGCGGGCTGAGAGGTACTCCTCCTGCGCGCTGACCAGCTCCGGCGAGTACAGAGCCAGGAGGGCGTCACCTTTCCGTACGGGCTTTCCCATATAATCGGCGTAGAGCCGTTCCACCCAGCCCATGACCCGGGCATTGACGTACTGTCGCCGCGGCTCCGCGTAGCTGAGCGTGCCGACCACACGGGTTTCCCGGCCGAGCGGGCGAATGGCGGCGCGGGCGAAGCTGATCCCGAACCGGGCGGCGGCGGTGCGGTCCAGCTTGACCCCCGATCCTGTTGCGCCGGTACTATCTCCGGCACCGCTCTCCATGCCCTCCATGGCTCCCATCCCGGGCATGCCTTCCATACCCGTCTTCCCTTCTGTCTTTGCCTTGCTCTCCGCCGCAGTGGACTGCCCGGATTGCTCCTGCTTTCCGCAGGCCGTGACGACCAGCCCGAAGGCAACGACCGATAGCCAGAGCGGCCTCATTGCACGTCCTCCGTGAGCAGAAGCTGCTCGAGCATCACCAGGTGGGTGAGGTGCTCCGCCGCCACCATCACGGCTTCCAGCTCCGCCCGGTAGAGAGAGTCTTCGGCCGCGAGCACGTTGAGGAAGGGAGCCTGCCCGACACGGTAGCTGCGGAGCACGGCCTCGACCGTCGCCCGCGCCGACGGGACGACCTGGGTGGTGAGGAGTCGGAGGCGGGTCTCACCGCTCCCGATGGCTGCGTGGGCTGCTTCCAGCTCGGCCGCGAGCTCGACCGTTTCCTCGGCAAGCTCCGCCCGGGCGGCATCGGCATCTGCGCGGGCCGCACCTGCCAGCTTCCGGCCGCCCCAGAGTGGCAGCCGAATGCCCAGGAAGGCCGAAAAGAAGTCGGCGCCGAGTGGCCGGGCGCCATAGCGGGTGGTGATGCTGAAATCGGGACGTGCCGCGAGCTGCTCCACTTGAGCGGTGCGGTCGGCGGCCTCGACTGCCGCGCGGCGCGCGGTGAGCCGGGGGTGTGCCGGGAGGGAGTCCCAGACCGCACCGCGCTGTCCCTGGTGGACATCGAGCGGAACGGTCTCGGGGCGAATGAGCTCGATGGTCAGCGACTCTGTGCCCCTGACGTTTCTGAGGGCCTTCATCTCGGCCCCTACCGTGGCCTGCTGCTCGGCCCAGGCGGCATCCTCGGCGTCGAGCCTTGCGACGGCCACGCGTGCTTGCAGCGGATCACTCTGCGGTGCGGAGGTTGTGGCGTAACGGGCGGTAGCGATCTCCACCGCAGTGGCCAGCAGCCGTCGCTGCCGCAGCAGCGTCGCCCGAGCCGTCACGACGTAGCGGAGTCGGTAGTACAGCTCAGCGGTGCGCACCACGATCTCGCGCCGGCGTGCCGCCACATCGGCAGTGGCTCCGCGAGCCTGCGCTCGAGCCGCCCCGGTTCTTGCGCCGAGGCTGCCGGGCCAGGGGAACTCCTGCGAGACCTCCAGGTCCACCTCGGTGAAGTCGCTCCCGGAAGGCGAAGCGGGGAAGTGTGAGATCCATGACTCCCACACTGAGCATCGGGTCGGGCAGGGCTCCGGCCGGGCCTACTCGCTTCGCAGCCGCGCGAGCGGAGGCTCGTCGTGCTTGAAGACCCGGGTTGGCAGCCAGGGCCTCAGCGGTGAGCCGGGCCAGCACCGTGTCCGCCACGACCTGGGCCTCGGAGCGGAGGGGTAAGAGCATGACGGCGACCGCCGCGGCGGCCATCCGGATGTGAGTGCGCACGAAGGCACCTCTCCCTTGGTCAAATACCTGAATTGCCGGCGGGTTGGAGCCGCGGCAGGAATAGGCGTTAATAAGGGCAGGCTGAGCGTGAAGCTCAGTCGGCTAGCCTACCGTGTCAGGATCAGGCTCGGGGAGGGTGAAACGGAGGGGCGGAAGCTACGCCAACGAGGGTGAACGCGGCTGGGGTTGCCGCAGCGGAATGGAGCGGGACGACTGACTCTTGACCTTCGGACAAGCCCGGTACTGCCAGCGCGCTTGCGGCACAGGCCGATGCTAGCGCGCAGCCCTGAGTCGGCGACCCGGTTTCCAGCACGCTGCCTTGAGCAGTGTGCTGGTCGGGCATCTCGCACTCCTGTTTGCTCGGTCCGTCCGAGGAAAGCAGGCAGACCGCAGACCCGGCCAGGGGTTGCAGCTGGAAAAGCAGGAGGAGCGTGGCGATGAGACTCTTCATCCTGGCTGAATGCTAATGATGTGACCGCTTCAGCAGCAAGGATGACAAGTGGGCTAGGGGGCTTCCCTGGGGGTCAGTTCACTCGGGGCCGTGGCTTACATACATATTTCGCTGCGGAGAACGCGTGACCACCATCACCTCCGGCATCGATGGGGCGCGCTAGGTTCGCGAGGAGTGCGGTGAGCAGGTGAAGGCGCCGACACCGGAGAATCCGGTGAGACGCCTTCATTCGCACACGGCGACATCCCATTACCAGAGGCTCGATGTTAAGTGATAACGGAAGAACCGATTCGCTCTGGATGGTCAGTGATCCACCCAGGGTCATGCCTCCGCTGGCAACAGATCTGCGTACCGACGTCTGCATCATCGGGGCGGGGATTGCGGGTATAACTACGGCTTATCTCCTCGCCCAGGCGGGCCGGCAGGTGGTCGTCTTGGAAGACGGCGCCGTGGGTGGAGGAGAGACGGGCAGGACGACGGCGCACTTATCGAATGCCCTGGACGACGGCTACCAGGTCCTCGAGGGCTGGCACGGGGCCGAGGGGTCCCGGCTTGCGGCGGCCAGCCACGCAGCGGCGATCGACGGTATCGAATCGATCGTGCGGGCGGAGAAAATCAACTGTGCCTTCCAACGGCTGGACGGCTACCTGGTCCTTGCTCCCGGCGAGTCACCCGAGTTTCTGGATGCGGAGCTGGATGCCGCCTATAGAGCGGGGCTCACTGATCTCGAGCGCCTGGCCCGGGTGCCTGGGTCCGTCTGGGATACCGGGCCCTGCCTGCGGTTCCCCCGACAGGCGCAGTTCCATCCCCTCCAGTACCTGAATGCGTTGGTGGACGCGATCGGGCGCCTGGGAGGGCAGGTGTTCGGACAGACTCGCGTCACCGGGGTCGAGGCCGGGCCGCCGGCGAGCGTGACCACGGCAAGTCAGCGAACCGTGACGGCCGACTTTGTCGTGTGCGCTACCAACACTCCCGTCATCGACTGGCTGGTCATCCACAGCAAGCAGTCGGCCTACCGGACATTCGCCATCGGGGCCAAAGTGCCCGCCGGCTCGGTCCTCCGCGCATTGTACTGGGACACGGCGGATCCCTATCACTACGTGCGGCTGGCGAGGGACGTCCTGATCGTGGGGGGAGAGGATCACAAGACCGGGCAGGAGGATGACGGGATGGATCGGTTCCGTCGCCTGGAGGAGTGGTCCAGGGAGCGGTTTCCGATCGGAGCGGTCGAGTTCCAGTGGTCGGGGCAGGTGATGGAGCCGGTGGATGGCCTGGCGTACATCGGCCGGAACCCGGGGGACAAGGGACACATCTTCATTGCCACCGGTGATTCCGGCCACGGGATGACCCACGGGACCATCGCGGGGATGCTGATACGGGATCTGATCCTGGGTCACCCCAACGAATGGGAGCGCCTGTATGATCCCAGTCGGAAGACGGCTCGCTCCACGGCCGAGTATGTTCGAGAGAACCTCAACATGGCGAAGCAATACGTCGACTATGTCACACCGGGCGAGGTCAAATCGGAAGACGAGGTCCGGCCCGGGGAAGGGGCCGTCGTCCGGCACGGCCTCAAGAAGCTGGCGGTCTATCGGGACGAGGCCGGGGGGGTGCACCGGGCGTCCGCCGTCTGCCCCCACCTGGGCTGCATAGTTCGCTGGAACTCGCTCGAGCGAACCTGGGATTGCCCCTGCCACGGATCACGGTTCGGCGTGGATGGCTCGGTGCTGAACGGCCCCGCGCTCGGTGGTCTGGACCTGGACATCTAATTCCTTTACAAGGAGGTTTGTATGTCCCTGCTCGAAACGCTGCATCAACGACTGGGCGGCGACGTGGTGGACCGAATCAGCAGCCAGATCGGGGCTGACCCGGGAACCACGAGTAACGCGATCGACTCTGCCCTTCCGCTCCTTATAGCAGCCATGGCGCGCAACACCGGGGACGACGCAGAGGCCCGCTCGCTCGCCAATGCCGTCTCACAGGATCACGACGGCAGCATTCTCGACGACGTGCCGGGGTACGTGACCCGTCCGGACCAGCAGGCCGGAACCGGGATTCTGCGTCACGTGCTCGGTGGGAGACAGCAGACGGTTCAGACCGGTCTGAGCCAGACCACTGGTCTCGATGTCGGGAAGGTCGGCTCGCTCCTGACCATGTTGGCACCGCTGGTAATGGGTGCGCTCGGACGGGCAAAGCGGGAAGGCAACCTGGACGAGCGCGGGCTATCTACCCTGCTCACCGGGGAACAGGCACGACTCAACGACTCCGCCCCTGGAGTGATGGGAACGCTGGGCCGGCTCCTCGACCGCGACAAGGATGGATCGGTCATGGACGATGTGGGCGGGCTACTGGGCAAAGCATTGGGGGGAAGGTAAGGCGCAGCTGGAAACCTCAGAGCTGGCGGCGTTCACGGGTCACCGTGGGCGCCGTTACGCTTGGTCCAGCCCCACCCCCACCCCTGGAGCGGAATCACCTCGACACGATCTTGTAGATCCCGCCCTGCTCGGTGAGCAGGTAGAGCTCGCCGGTGGCATCCTCCCCGAAGCTCGTCACTCGACCGTCGGGCCGGAGAGCGGGCCAATCGGTCTCTTCTACCGCGACACCGCCTACCATTCGGAGACTGCGCACCCAGCCGCCGCAGTAATCGGCGAAGAAATATTGCCCCTGGAGCCCGGGCATTGCGGCACCGCGGTAGACGTAGCCACCGGTGACGGAGCATCCGGCGGCATGGTCGTACTCCAGGACCGGCAGGGTGAGTCCCGCCTGATCGCATCCTTCCCGTACACAATGCAGCCCTTCCATCAGGCTCCAGCCGTAGTTGATCCCGCGGCCGGCGCCTTCGGCTGCGCCCGCGTAATTCACTTCCTCCCACTCGCTCTCCCCGACGTCTCCGATGTAGAGGTCGCCGGTCGCTCGGTCGAAGCTGAAGCGCCACGGGTTCCGGAGGCCGTAGCTCCAGACTTCCGGACGGGCATCGGGGGTTGCCACGAATGGGTTGCCGGGTGGCACCGCGTAGGGTGTTGCCGAGGAGACGTCGATACGCAGAATCGATCCGAGCAGATCGCGGAGTGACTGACCGCGTCCACCGTCGCTGTCGTCGCCGTCGCCCAGACCGATGTAGAGGAAGCCGTCGGGGCCGAAGAGGAGCTGGCCGCCGTTGTGGGCGTGACCCGGCCGCGACGCCGCGAGCACCAGCGATTCGCTCCCGGGGTCGGCGCGGTCGGGATCGGCGGAACCCCGGAAGAGGGAGATGCGGCTCGCGCCCGAGGGATCGGTGTAGTGAACCAGGAATCGTCCACTGGCGGCATAGTCGGGAAAGAAGGCGAGGCCGAGCAGGCCCTGCTCGCCGCCGGTCGACAGCACCTTGTCGCCGAGATCGAGGAAGGGCGCGTCCACCAGCGCGCCGCCCTTCAGCAGGCGGATGACCCCGGCCTTCTCCACCACGAACAGGCGGTCGTCGCCCGGCGGCGAGGTCAGGTAGAGCGGAAAGGCGAGCCCGGTGGCGACCTCCTGAAGCCCCGGCGTGACCGGAGGAGGAACCGGCGGAGGGACCGGAGGAGGGAGAGGAATGGGGGTGATGGTGATCGTGACGCTCCCGCTGACGCCCTCGGAGGTCGCCCGGACCTGAGACTGACCCTGGTTAAGGCCGGTGACCAGACCGGACGGGGACACCGAGGCTACCGCGGCATCGTCGGTGGCCCACTCGAAGGTGCGGCCCTCGAGCGCGGTGCCCGCTGCGTCACGCGCCGTGGCAGCCAGCTGAACCGTCTGGCCCACCTCGATCGTGGCCACCGGCGCGGTCACAGTGACCACCGCAACGGGCTCGGGCCCCTGGAGATCACCGCTCCCGTCGTTTCCACAGGCCGTGAGGAGCGCGGCGAGGATGAGCATGGGATTGGAGCGGTGGTTCGACACGGCGCCTCCTGGGGAGCGCTATTGGCTACTGGCTATACCGGAGATGATAACCTGCCAAACCGGGGTGCATTAGGGGCGGTGTCTTGCCGACCGGGGGAGATTCGTCCTATATGTAGGAACAGCTCGTTCATCTGGCGGCCTGGCTATGCGCCCTACCCTCCTCGAGTCCGGCAGGAACTTCTTTCAAAGCACCGAGTGTGCCCTCGGCAGCATCATGGCGCACGCGGCAGTGGTCTGGTTTGCCGTGAGCCTGACCGCGGGCGGACGGCAGATGCCGGCCGACGAGCGCGAGGCCCGGGTGTTCTTCCTGCTGCCGCAGGACCGGGTGGACGTGCGCACCCGGCAGTCGGAGATCTTTCAGTACGGCAAGTTGGGCGGAGACCCGGAGGACGGGAAGTACTTCCTGAAACCCGATGGCGGATGGCTCAGCCTGGCACCGGCGAACGGCGCCCGCGGGCGGCGCAGCAGGAGCGGCGCCCGGGGCCAGCTGCCCATCGGTCCGCCGTCCAGGTTCATCCCTGACACCGCCTTCAGCGTGCTGCAGGTCGATGAGATGGTGGAGCGGTACGAGTCCAGTGCGGCGCCGATTTATCCCCGTGATCTGGCCGCCATCGGGACCGAAGGGCTGGTTCAGGCTATCTACGTGGTCGACACGGCCGGAGTGGTGGACACGATCACGATCCAGGTGGTGCAGAGTGACGACCCCCGCTTTACCGCATCGGTTCGGACGGCGCTCGGCCAGATGCGCTTCCGGCCGGCCAGGCGCGCCGGGAAGGCAGTCCGCCAGTTGGTGGAGCAGAAGTTCCGCTTCAAGTTGGTCCCGCCCGCGGAATTCGTGAAGCAGATCAGCTAGGAAAAAAGACCGTCGGTGAGCAGGGCACTGCGTTACGGCTCCGTGATAAGACCGTAGCAAAGCGATTCTAGTATGGTACGATGAGCCCACTCACGTTACCAGACAGCGTAGAGCTCGGCGCCCCCTGCGGAACCGAGCCGAGAGTCGAGTCTCGACGCGGTTTCGGTGAGCCGACAGTTGACTCTGGGGACGTCGACCCGGGCGAAGGTTGGTGGGTCACAATCGAAGCCCTGTTCTGCCGAGCGTTTCCTGACCTCTCACAGTGGCTCTCTGACGTCCTGTCCGGGGAGGACCTCGGCAACCCGCCGGATGAGTGAAACCGTCGCTATCCTCCCTCTCTTCCATCGGCGCTCCCACGGTTCCAGCTCGCCGGCGTTCGTCGCCAGACCGAGCGGCATCAAGACCGCCAGCGCGCCCCCGGCAAAGAGAAAGAGTCCCAGCGCCCAGAACGGCGCCGCCCGGTCACGCAGCGAGATCCGCCCACCCTCCCGTCGGATGCGCACCCGCCTTCTACCGGATCGGGGTGCGTGACTTGGGAGGAGGGTGGAGCGTCTCCCCCGCCTTCAGCATGCGGACGAACTCCTTCAGCCGGCGCGCGCGGGTCTCGGGTTTCCTGGCGTCGTGCAGCCGGTACAGGATGGCGTACCGGTTGGTGCTGTCGAGCAGCTCGAAGAACTGCCGCGCCTTCGGGTGTGCTTCCAACGCCGCCTGAAGATCTTCGGGCGGGGTCATGTTGCTGGGTGACGGGTACGCCGCGGCCCAGCGTCCGTCCCGCTGGGCGGCCTCCATCTCGCGAATGCCTGCCGCCGACAACCGGCCCCGGGCATGGAGACGCTCGACTGACGCCCGGTTGATCTGCGACCACTTGCTTCTAGGCCGCCTCGGCGTGAAGCGCTGCCGGTACCAGGCCGCATCAACGGATTTGGTCTGGCCGTCGATCCACCCGTAGCAGAGCGCCACCTCCAACGCCTGCGCGTAGGTCACGGACGCGAGACCGCTGCTCTTCTTGGCGAATCCGAGCCAGACTCCGGGGGACTTCTCGTGCTGCCTCTCGAGCCAGACGGCCCAGGCGGCCTGGCTGCGGAAGCGTTTGACGGGGAGGTCGGGCTTCATGGGGCGAGTTGGCCGGGTCAAAGGTTGCGCTGGTGCACAAATCTAAACGCGGGATCGCTGGTTGATTGTCAGGCCCGATGGGCTACTGTTGGGTCCATGAATGAAGCCGTCGTCCAGCGCCGCACTCTGCGCCTGCTCTTCGTCACCCAAATTATCAGTGGTGTCGGTGTCACGGTCGGCGCGTCGGTGGGAGCGCTGCTTGCGGCGGACATTGCCGGCGTTGGCATGTCGGGGCTGGCGCAGAGCGCCATGGTTATCGGCACTGCCCTGTTTGCGGTGCCGGCGGCCGAGCCTCGCGGCACTCTACTCCGTCGCGGCGATCGGGGCGATCATCGTCGTCGCGGCGGCCGCTCGAGGGTCGATACCGCTGTTGTTCGTGGGGTTCTTTCTCTTCGGCTGCGCCACTGCCGCGGGTCTTCAGGCGCGCTATGCGGCGGTGGACCTGGCACCGGCGGCGCTACGGGGCCGGCATCTCTCCCTGATCGTGTGGGCCACGACGCTGGGGGCAGTGGTCGGACCCAGCCTCGCACCCTTGGCGGGTGCATCGGTGGGGCGATACGGCGTGCCCACCCTGGCCGGCCCGTTCTTCTTCTCGGCGCTGCTGTTCGGGCTGGCGACCCTGCTCCTCATGCTGCTCCTGCGGCCAGACCCGGCGGTGGTCGCGCGCGCTCCGAGCGGACATCCGAGCTCATCGCTGTCGAATGCTCCTCGCGCCGGGATGCGGGCCGCGCTGCGGTTCGTGGTATCGCACGCGCCGGCTCGCCTGGGTGTCAGTGCCATGGCCGTCGGAAACCTGGTGATGATCGGCGTCATGGCGATGACGCCGGTGCATATCCGCGGTGCCGGGCACGACGCGCCGCGGACGCTCAGCATCGTCGGGCTGGTGCTCAGCTTCCACATAGCGGGCATGTTCGCGTTTTCGCCGGTCTTCGGGTGGCTGACGGACCGGCTCGGCCGGCGGCCGGTCATTTTTGCCGGGATCGCGCTGCTGCTCGCCGCGTGTGCCCTGGCGGGAAGTGCAGGGCACGATACAAAGCGTCTGGCGGTCGGACTGATGGTGCTCGGCCTGGGGTGGTCGGCCACCATGGTGGCAGGGTCCACGCTGCTCAGCGAGTCGATTCCAGTGGACCTGCGCGCGTCCGCCCAGGGACTCTCGGATCTCCTGATGGGATTGGCAGGCGCGACGGCTGGGGCTCTCTCGGGCGTTATCGTGGACGCGTGGGGTTATCCAACACTGACCCTGCTTGCCGCGCTCGCCACGGCGCCGCTGATCGTGCTTGTATCTCTTTCGGCCAGTCGTAGTGATCGTGCCGACCCTGTAGTACCGGCGGAGCGGCAACGAAGCGATGCCGTTAGCCTGATGCTTCGGGCCTTAACCCCGCCCACGTACGGCCGCTTCACGGCTCCAACCCATTAGCTCTACCCCAGCTCCACAGCTCATCGGCCCGGACCGCCGCTGCCGCCGCCAGGGCCTGCGCATAGAGCCGCGCCGCAGCAGCGTAGTCCCCGAGCTCGAGGCTTGCAGCAGCCGCCCACCAGACCGGCCCCCGCCGGGCGAGCTCGTCGCGAGCACCCGCCAGCTCGCTGGTGCGCTCCAGCCAGGGTAGAGCGTAGAGCTCCAGCGCTTGCCGCAGTTCCCGCGTCGCCCGCGCGTTGGTCCCCTCGGCCCGCCCATCGGCCCGGCGATCGAGCCAGGAGAACAGAGTCCCGAGGACTCGCCCCGCGTCCGGCTCGGGCTTCGCCACGCCGGCGGCCCGCACCTTCCACCAGTCCCGGCCGGGCGGCATCGGCCGAGTGCGCACCTGACAGTCCGGCTCTCCGGGGGAATCGTTGGGCGGGAAGAGCGCGAGCCGGGCAGCGAGAGCCGGGAAGTACACCCCGGCGGTGAGGACAAACTGGCCATCGGCGCCCGCGTTATGACGCGACGCCTGGACGTGCACCACCTGCACGGCCTCGCCCACATGCCGGCGCCAGGTGCGGCCGGTCTTCTTGAAACCTGCTGCCGCGAGGGGCACTGCCAGCGCTTCGGTCGCGACACGGTCTATGACTTTGCCGATCTCACTCACCACCGGTATACCGCCGCCTGAGGTTCACGCGAGTGAAATCGCTGACTTTAGTCGCGAGGGAACGCACAAGGGCTATGGGCTATGCCGTACGCAAACGAGCCGGGAGATTCAGGCGTGCTTCAGGGCTACGAGGCCCCGGCCGAGCCGCGTACGTCGTCGATCGCCTGCTGCAGCCGGGCGCGGGACTCGCCGTTCCGTTCGGCAGCCAGCAGCAGCTCCAGCGCACGGAGATGTGCGGTGCGGAGCGCATCGGCCGCGGCGACCGGGACGTCCGGGCGGACCCCGGTTCCCTCCCAGTTGGTGCCGGTGACCGGATTCACCGCACGACCCGACGGCACCCAGACGCCGAACTGCTCGGTCACCCGCCTCATTCCGCCGGGGTGGGCGCCACCCCCTGTGGTGTCGCCGACAACCACGCCCCGTCGCTGGGTCAGCAGATCATATGCGAACTCCTCCGCACCGGAGAAGGTCTGGTCGCTGGTGAGGACATAAACCGGCCGCTTGGCCCCATAGTGTCGGCCACTGACCGATCCGGTTCGGAACTCGTCCCAGCGGTTCTGCGGCCGCCAGTAGAACTTGTTGATCAGTAGGTCAGGGGGAAGCAGGTAGCTGCAGACGGCCGCCACCATCGAGGGCTCGCCACCACCGTTGCGCCGGACGTCGATGATCAGCGCGTCGGTGTTGGCCAGGAAATTCATCGCTGAGGCCAGCGTCGAGTCCACCGCGGCCGCATCGAAGCTGAAGCTGCGGATCTCGAGATAGCCCACGTTGCCTGCCAGACGCTCGACCCGCTCGAAACCGAAGTTCACCCGCCGGCCGAACGCCGCACGCTCACGCCGCTCCTCAGCTGTCGGCTCGGCATCCGGCAGCTCGTCCACCACGCCTCGGCTGTGGTAGGCTACCTCCAGATGCTTATCGCGACTGACCGACTGGAGATCCCGGGTAAGCGTGTCGGCGAAGGCCTGGGCGCTGGTGATGCGGTCGTAGTCTCCTCGCCTCAAGCGTTCGCGGACCGCCCGGGTCATTCCCGCCACTTTCTTGGGGAAGATGTAACCCTGGTCGAGGCGCTGGAGGACGCCACCGATCACCAGCGCGCGGGTCGCGGCATCGATGGTCGTGTCCGGTCCGCGGCCGGGACCCTGGGCCGCAACGGACGCAGCCAGGACGAGGGAAAAGAGGGCGGAAAGAATGAGGCGCATTGAGCTTCCTGGTGGAGGAACGTGGAGACGTATTCCGAACGTCTCGATGGAGGCATCGGTTTCCCGGTGACTATCGATACCCCGCCGCCTGCAGCTGAAACAGCTCCGAGTACAGCCCACCCAGCGCCACCAGCGCCTCGTGCGTCCCCTGTTCCACCAGCTCCCCACCCTTCAGCACCAGGATCCGGTCCGCCATCCGCACGGTGGAGAACCGGTGCGAGATCAGCACCGCCATCCTTCCTTTAGTAAGCTCGCTGAACCGGAGGAACACCTCGTACTCGGCCCGGGCATCCAGCGCGGCAGTCGGCTCGTCCAGGATCAACAGCTGCGCGTCCCGCATATAAGCTCTCGCCAGCGCCACCTTCTGCCACTCGCCACCGGAGAGGTCCACGCCGCCGTCGAACCGCTTGCCCAGCATCTGGTCGTACTTGCCCCCGAGCCGCTGGGCCACCGAATCGGCCAGGCTCCGCTCCGCTGCTTGGTGGATGGCCGGCTCGTCCTCCAGCCGGCCGATGTTGCCCACCGCGATGTTCTCCTTCAGCATGAAATCGTAGCGCACGAAGTCCTGGAAGATGACCCCGATGTTGCGGCGGAGGCTGTCGATGTCGTACTCCCTGAGATCCAC
>JBKJZM010000019.1:0-5422 GCA_046715295.1 Gemmatimonadales bacterium
GCTCCCGGCCTGGCCACCCGCTCGGACGCGGCCTGGGCATCACGCACCAGCTGGTAGATGGCTCGCTGTTCCCGGCTGAAGCGGCCGCTCACCGGCACGGTCCGGGTGATGTCCGCCGCATATCCGCCGCAGGAGGCCCCCACGTCCATGACGACCACATCGCCCGCCATCATCCGGCGGTCGTTGCGCTGATAGTGGTACTGAGTGGAGTTCGGTCCCGAGCCCACGATGGAGGTGAAAGACGGCCCGTCGCAGCCGGTCCGCCGGAACCCGCTCTCGATCAGGGCCTCCAGCTGGTACTCCCACATGCCCGGCTTCACCGATCGCAGGGCCGCTCGGTGCGACTCATCCGTCACCCCGATCGCGCGGCGAAGCAGGGCGAGCTCAGCCGGACTCTTTCGCCGCCGGAGCGTGTCCAGAATGGGATGAGCCCCGCGGATCACGACCTCGGGATGGCGGGCAATCAGGTCGGCAAGGAAGCGCGCCCCACGGGTCAACGTATCCTGGGTGGCGGCGTCGGCGGTGGTGTAGTCGCGCAGATCGTAGACCGGAAGGCCCTGTGCCACCAGCGAATCCACCAGCTGCGGCAATGCCGGAAGGGAACGGACCGTCAGCCCTGTCTCGCGCGCGACCATGGCGGAGTCGGGCGGGAATCCGTCGTACAGGGCGCGCCGCGGATCCCTGGCCGCGGTGAACAACGTGCCGCTCGCTGTCGCTCCTCGCTTGACCAGGACCAGAACCGCATTGGGCTCGAGAAAGCCGGTCAGATACCGGAAGCCCGCCAGCTGCGTCCCGCGCCGGATACCGACCGGGTCAGGCGACCCGAACGCGATGACGACTCCGCTGTCTATATGGGCGGTCAGGGAATCCCGGCGTGCGGCATACTCGGCCCCCGGAATCTCCTGGGCCATGAGGCTCGCGGGCACCAGCAGCGCGACAAGCGAACGAGCGAAGGTGGTAGTCATGGCGAGAAGGATCTTTGTGGGTGGGTTGCCGCCGCAAGGTGTGCGAGGTGGGGGAGCCGACCTTGACAAAATAACCATCGCCAAGCATAAATATGCATATGACGTTCTCGTGCCCGCTTCATCTCTCACGCTACGCGCTCCGGCTCAACCCCGGCGCCGCGGACGCCTGCATGTGCATGTGTGCCTGTATGGAGAACCTCCCGAGAGATACCTTCTAGCGGCGACGCACGAGCGTCGAGTGTTGCAGGCCCGCGGAAGGAATTCGCGGGCCTTTCTGTTTTTATGCCCCAACGAGGATGAGCGTGGCAATGGGATCTGCCGTCAGCAGAATCGATGAGAGCACGCCGACCGATCAGTTCATTGCCTGGACGATCGAGCGTTTCCGGAACCGGAGGATGGTGATCACCACCTCCTTCGGCATGGAGGGCTGCGCGCTGATCGACATGTTCGCGGCGCAGGGCGCCGCGCCCACGGTCGTATACCTCGACACCATGTTCTTCTTCCCCGAGACCTACGCCCTCCGCGACCGCATGGTTCGCCGGTATCCGCTCATCACCTTCGTGAATCGGGGCACATCGCTCACCCCCGAAGCCCAGGCTGCGCGCCACGGGCCCGAGCTCTGGCGCCGCGCCCCCGACCTGTGCTGCAGGCTGCGCAAGGTGAGCCCCATGGCGCCCGCGCTCTCGGGAGCGGACGTGTGGGTCACCGCGATCACCCGGGGCCAGGCCGATGTCCGCAAGAACACCCCGCTGGTCACCTGGGACTGGCAGTACGAGGTGCTCAAGGTCTGCCCACTGGTCGGCTGGGACCGGGCGCGGATCTGGGAGTACGTGCGGGAGCACGACGTGCCCTACAACGAGCTGCACGAGCGCGGGTATCCGACGGTCGGATGCACCCACTGCACGGCCCCGGTGCCCGGCTCGTCGCCCAGCGAGTACAGCCGCGCGGGGCGGTGGGCGGGGACGGAGAAGTCGGAATGCGGGCTGCATTTGAAGCTATGAGCTATCGGCTGGACCCATAGCCCTAGCCCATAGCCCATAGCCCATAGCCCATAGCCCATAGCCCATAGCCTCCATTCGGATCTGATCATGAGTACGAAGCCCGAGTCAAAAGTCGAACTTGCCAAGCGCAACGGCCGCCGCCTCCGTGGCACCATCGCGGAGACGCTCGCGTCCGATGCCACCCACTTCGAGCACGACGACATCCAGCTGCTCAAGTTCCACGGCACCTACCAGCAGGACTCGCGCGACGAGCGGCGAGGCCGCGAGGCCGCGGGAGCGGAGAAGGCCTACTCCTTCATGGTCCGGGTGGCGATTCCCGCGGGCGCCATCACCGCCAGCCAGTATCTCGGCCTGGAGTGGATCGCGGACCAGTACGCCAACGGCACCCTCCGCGTCACCACCCGGCAGGGATTCCAGTTCCATGGCGCGCTCAAGGGCGACCTCAAGGCCACCATCGCCCGGGTGAACCAGGAGCTGCTGACCACCATCTCGGCCTGCGGCGATGTCCAGAGGAATGTGATGGGCTGCTCCGCGCCCCTGGCCGATGCCGACCATGGCACGGTGCGGGAAGTCGCCCAGGCCCTTGCCGCCGCCCTGCGTCCCGGCTCCCGCGCCTATCACGAGATCTGGCTCGACGGCGAGAAACAGATCTCGACCGAGGAGGAGGAGCCGTTCTACGGCGACCGGTACCTGCCGCGAAAGTTCAAGACCGCGGTCGGGCTCTCGATCGACAACTGCGTCGACATCTACTCCCAGGATGTCGGACTGCTGGCCATCGTCGGCGACGGCCGGATCCACGGCTTCAACCTGCTGGTGGGCGGCGGGCTGGGCATGACCCACCACAAGGCCGACACCACGGCGCGCCTGGCCCAGCCACTCGGCTTCGTACCGACTCAACATGGGGTGGAAGCGGTGCGCCTCGTCGCCGAGATTTTCCGGGACCACGGCAACCGCTCTGACCGCCGCCACGCCCGGCTCAAGTACCTGATTGCCGAGTGGGGCATCGACCGTTTCAGGGAGGAGTTCCAGCGCCGCGCGTCCTTTTCGCTCGCCCCGCCGGCACCGGTCCCGTCGCTGCCGTTTCACGACCACCTGGGCCGCCACCGCCAGCCCGATGGGCACTGGTTCTACGGCGTGTTTGTCCAGAGCGGTCGCATCGTGGACTCACCGGACATTCGCCTTAAGTCTGCGCTGCACGAGATCGTCACCCGGTTTCGCCCCGGGGTGCGGCTCACCGGGCAGCAGAACCTGCTGCTCACCGATCTAAATCTCCAGAGTGTCGAGGAGGTCGAGTCTCTTCTTCGGCGACACGGGGTGACGCCGGCGCAGGAGCTCTCGGCCGCGCGGCGCTTCTCCATGGCCTGCCCCGCCCTCCCGACCTGCGGACTCGCCGTGGCGGAATCGGAGCGGACAATCCCCGGAATCCTCGACCAGTTCGAGGCGGAGCTCGAGGGCCTCGGCCTCCGCGCGGCACCGCTCACCATCCGGATGACCGGCTGCCCCAACGGCTGCGCCCGGCCGTACACGGCGGATCTCGCGTTCGTCGGCCGCTCGCTCGGCCTCTACAACGTCTACGTCGGCGGAGGACTGGCCGGCGATCGGCTGGTCGACCTGTATCGCGCGGACGTGCACGAGGACGACCTGCTCCCCGTTATGCGCCCACTGCTGGCGCGCTGGGCGACTGAGCGGCTCGAGGCCGAAGGCCTGGGCGACTTCTACCAGCGGATCATCGGCCACCAGTCGCCTCGTGTGGCCCTGAGTGGGCGGGAGCAGGCCACCTTCGACCTGGTGCAGCTTCAGGTGGCCCGGTGAACCGAGCACTGGTTCTTGCGGCTCACGGGTCGCGGCGCGATCCGTCGGCCAACGCGCTGGTCCGCCGCCTGGCCGAGGCGGTCCGCGCCCGCCGGCTGTTCGATGAGGTTGGCGTGGCATTCCATCAGGGCGAGCCGCGGTTCGAGACGGTGCTCGACGAGATCACGGCGGACGAGGTCACGGTGGTGCCGTTCCTGACGAGCGCGGGGCACTACACCGACGTGGTTCTCCCCCAGGCCCTCTCGCGCAACCGCCGCTACCCCGAGCTCCGGCTCCGTCAGACACCCCCAGTGGGGACGCATGGCAGTATCGCGCCACTCGTCGCCCGCCGCGCCACCGAGATCATGCGGGAGCAGGGCATCGAGCGCGGCACAGCCACCCTCGCCCTGGTGGGGCACGGCACCAGGCGCCACCCCGAGAGCCGGGGCTCAACGCTCCAGCTGGTCGAGACACTGCGCCGGCGGCGGGTTGCCGGTGAGGTGCTCGCCGCGTTCATCGACGACGACCCGCCCCTGGAGGCGCTGCTCGACACAGCCGCGTTGCCCCACGTCATCGTGGTGCCCTTCCTGATCGGCGGAGGGGTGCACGTCACCAACGATATCCCGCGGCTGCTGGGTCTGGTGAATGAGTCCGGAGTCGGGAGTCGGGAGTCGGGAAAGCACCTCATCGTGGACGAAGCCATCGGGACCTACCCGGGCATGGTCGACATCATCATCGACCTGGCCCGACGTCACCGGCCGCCCCCCGCCCCCCGGTTTCGTCCCCGCCTGGTCTGTCCCCTCGCGTCCCCGCTCGGGGCAGGCCCTTCACCGGGTGAGCCTGGCACCGTGGATCTGGTCGGCGGCGGCCCGGGCGACCCGGGTCTCATCACCGCTCGCGGGCTGGAGCTGCTGCGCCACGCCGACGTCGTGGTGCACGACAGGCTGATCGGGAGTGAGCTGCTGGCCGAGGCCCGGGCCGGTGCGGTCCTCATCGACGTGGGCAAGGGGCCGGGCCACGCCGCCTACTCGCAGGAAGAGATCAACCGGCTGTTGATCCAGCACGCCGAGGCCGGGCTGGCCGTGGTCAGGCTCAAGGGTGGCGATCCGTTCGTATTCGGTCGAGGGAGTGAGGAGGCGGCGGCGTGTGAGGAGGCCGGCGTCCCGGTGCGAGTGGTGCCGGGGGTTACCAGCGCGATCTCGGCTCCGGCGGCGGCCGGCATACCTGTTACCGCGCGCGGCGTTGCGCGGTCGTTCGCGGTGGTGACCGCCCAACAGGCGGGTGGCCTCGGCGATCTGAGCGGGCTCGCCGGGATCGACACTCTCGTTGTGTTGATGGGCCGGGCACACCTCCCGGCGATCGCGGCGCAACTCATCGCTGCCGGGCGCGACCCGGCCACCCCGGCCGCCTGCATCCAGTCCGCCACCACCGCCGACCAGCGGGTCACGCGTGCTGCCCTCTCGAACATCGCCGAAGCCGCCGATCGCGACGGGCTGGAGGCGCCGGTGGTGACGGTGATCGGAGCGGTCGCAGCGTTGGATGTCGGCGGGGCAGCGGGGCAGCAGGGCGGCGGGGCAGTGGGACGGCAGGACGCTACACGGGTACGCAATCGGATCGGGGCGTAGGCCAACGCCCCATCATTGCTTTCCTGCCCCGTCGCCCCAC
>JBKJZM010000020.1:0-21134 GCA_046715295.1 Gemmatimonadales bacterium
GCCCGAAGCAATGCTCTTCGATGCCGGCGCCATGCGCTGGCGTTCGTTCGAGACCTGGCCGCCCCAGAACAGCGACACGCCGAATAATCTCTACCTCCGCGCCGGCGGCAGGCTCTCGTTCGATCCGCCTCAGGCAGGTGAGGCCCCTTTCGACCAGTATGTCTCCGACCCCGCCCACCCAGTGCCCTATCGCCCCCGCCCCATCGAGCAGACCTACGACCTGCGCGGCTCGCGCTGGCGTACCTGGGAGACGATAGACCAGCGGTTCGTGGACGGCCGGCCCGACGTGGTGAGCTGGGTCTCGGCGCCGCAGACCGAGGATGTGCTCATCGCCGGCGACGTCACCGCCCGGCTGGTCGCGTCCACCACCGGCCGCGACGCCGACTGGGCGGTCAAGCTGATCGACGTCTTCCCCGACAGCGTGCCCGAGGCCTGGCAGCTTGGCGGCTACCAGCTGATGGTAGCGCACGAGATCATGCGCGGGCGCTACCGGAGAAGTTTCTCGAAGCCAGAACCGCTCGTGCCCAACGCGCCACTGGGCTTCACCGTGAACCTGCACCAGCAGAGCCACACATTCCGGAAGGGCCACCGCATCATGGTGCAGGTCCAGAGCACCTGGTTTCCCATCTACGACCGGAATCCGCAGACCTGGGTGCCGAACATCTTCCAGGCCAGGGCGTCGGACTTCCGGGCCCAGACCCACCGGATCTGGCGTACGCCCAAGTTTCCTTCCCGGGTCGAGGTGATGGTGGTTCCCTAGGCGCTATGAGGGCGCTCGGCAGGCATGGGCAGCGGGGGCCCGCGCAAACCTCAGCACCTCTTCCAGAACCGGTGCAATGTTGAAACGGTCCAGGGCCAGGGCCACCACGATCCCGATATGGTTCAAACCGGCATAGATGATGGCGCGCGCGCAGCCTCCGCGCTGCACGATATGGGCGGCCAGGCGCCCTGCGTTGGCGGGAGATACCGTCTTGTCTCTGCCACCTTGCAGCAGGAGGAGTGGCGGCTCCCTCCCCTCGACTTGCGCCATGGGGTACGTTGCGGACCACTGCTTTCGCGGCCCCATGAGCGCCTGCACGTCGGCGTCGGTCCAGACGGTGGCCACCGGACCGGCAAGGCTGACGAAGCCTCGCACCGCGTCAGCTGGCACGCCGGCCTGGCGCAGGTAGTGCTCGTCCAGACCCAGCAGTGCCGACGTGTGTGCTCCTGCGGAGTGCCCGACCACGACGATTCGGGCCGGATCGCCGCCGAACCACTGGATGTTGTCGTGGACCCACCCGACGGCATGGGCAGCGTCCTCAACCCACGACGGAAAGCGCACCTCGGGGTACAGCCGGTAATCCGGCACCACGGCCACCAGACCACGCCGAGTAATGGCATCGCCCACCAGGCGGTACTCGTCTTTGGAGCCGTACTGCCATCGGCCGCCGTAGAGGAATACGATGACCGGCGCCGGCCCCTCAGCCCGCCGGGGACGATACACGTCGAGGCGTTGCCGCACATTGTTACCGTATGGCAGGCCTTGTGTCAGACCCAAATGGTTGCGCAGGAGTACCGACTCCACCACCCGGTGCGATGCGCAACCGGACACAGCCGTGAGCGATATCAGGATCAGCGCACTGGTGAACCGACCGCCACGCCGGATTACGGTTCTTGACATCTCACCCGAGGACGTTTGATGAGCCACCAACCGATATGTGTCATCCTGTTCCTTGCCCTTGCTTCCTGCAGCGGGGAATCGACCCAGAAACCCGCTGTGATGGCCGATTCCGTCACGATGAGACCGGCGGCATCAGACTCAAGCACCGGCATGAGGCTGGAGGCTATGGCGATGCTGCCTGCGGTGCGCGCCCAGGTCGACTCATTCGCCCGAAGCCCGAGCATGATGCGGCGCGCCGGTTCCCGCTACCAGGCCGAGATCAAGCACGTCGTGGAGGCCATGCACACGGACATGACGCGACTGGGCATGCACAGCGACCCCGCGTACGAAGCACTCGCGGACTCGGTGGTCCACGGCTCGGCGGCGCTCTCCACCGCGGGCGGAGCCGACTTCGAGCGCCTCGTCGCCAGGCACGTCGATCAGGTGCGGCGGCTGAGTGCAGTATACGAGACCAAGGTCGCCGCCATGAAGTAGCAGGTATAGCCACCGCTGACACACGCCGAAGCACCCGTCAAGCAGGAGCATTCCATGCGTCTCTTTGCTCTCGTGCTGATCCTCACCACGGCCCCGGCTATGGCCGTGGCCCAGTCCACTGTCAATCCCGATGCCCTCGCCGACTGGGTAGGAGGAAGTATGCTGTCGCTACCTACGACTATTTGCTCAGCGCGCTGAAGGAGGCCACGTCGGACCAGCTCAAGCGTCCGGTGGCGATGTATGGCCAGCCGCCGCAGCCGGCCGGACGACTCGCCGCACTCGCCTTCGAGCATTCGGTGTGGACCCTGGGGCAGGTGGTGCCTTACCTCCGCCTCAACGGGGTCACGCCACCCGAGTACAGAATGCCATTCTGAGTGCCAGCCGGCATCGAGAAGCTCGAGCTGGCCTGCTGCATCGCCGGCGGCGGGCTGGCCGGGATGATGCTCGGCTTGATCCTCGCCCGATTTTCTCCGCGACTTCTGGGGGGACACGATCCACCCATCCACCCTCGAGATAATCCACGAGCTGGGCTTACTGGATGACTTTTTACAACGTCCCCATCAGGAGCCCGACCATCTGGACGCCCAGATCGGCGACACCACTCTCACCATCGTCGATTTCTCTCATCTGCCCACCGTCTGCAAGTTCATCGCGCTCATGCCCCAGTGGGACTTCCTGAACTTCCTGGCCCAGCACGGCATGGCGTGTTCCACCTTCACGCTGCGGATGGAGGCCGAAGTCAGTGGCCTGATCCAGGAACGCGGCCGGGTCGTCGGCGTCATGGCGCGGACGCCCGAGGGTGCTCTGGAGGTGCGGTCCGACCTGGTCGTGGGGGCCGACGGGCGCGGCTCCAGAGTGCGCGAGCTGGCCGGGCTGGAGGTGATCGATCTGGGTGCGTCGATGGATGTGCTCTGGATGCGCCCTGATCGGAGCCACCTTCATCATCGGCATCTATCCGCTTACGCAATTGTGGCCCTCCGGCTGGGCCTGGACGCCCGCCCAACCCGAATACCTTCAGATGATCCTGGTCATCTACGCGACGCTGGGCATCTTTCTCATCCGGGCTGCCCGGGATCCACTCAACCATCTCAGCTTGATCTGGTTCACTGTCTGGTCGAGCGTCGCACACGCCCTGGTGATGGCGCTCCATGCCTTCCGTGACCCGGCCGAACGCGGGCATCTCCCCGGTGATGTGCTGGTGCTCCTACTGGTGGCAGGCGTGCTATCGATCCTGACAGTCCGTGCCCGGGGCACACCTGCAGTCGCGACTCGCGGAGCACAGAGCGCCAGGTAGCACTCGCGATTCAGGTCACCTCACGACGACGTTCGAGAAGTCGCACGTCGGATACTTCAGGCGCAGTTTGTCGAGCGTCTCCGCCACGATGGAGCCCACCAGATGGTTCCGGTACCACTTCTGGTTGGCTGGCACGATGTACCACGGCGCCCACTCCGTCGAGGTCTTCGAGAGCGCATCCTCGTAGGCGCGCATGTAATCCTTCCAAAACTTGCGTTCCTCCAGATCGCCCTGCTGGAACTTCCAGCACTTCGTGGGATCGTCGACCCGAGCCTGCAACCTGTTCCGCTGTTCCTCCCGGCTGATGTGGAGAAAAAACTTCAATATTACCGTCCCGTTCTCGTGGAGCATGTGCTCGAACGCGTTGATCTGGTCGTAGCGCTTCTGCCAGACCGCCTTGGGTACGAGTTCGTGCACCCGTACGATCAACACGTCCTCGTAATGGCTCCGGTTGAACACGACCGTCTCGCCCCGGGCCGGTACCTTGGCATGCACGCGCCACAGAAAGTCGTGATCCAGCTCCTCCTCGGAAGGCTTTCGGAAGGACACCACCCTGGTGCCCTGAGGGTTGAAGCCCCGCATCACATGGCGAATGGTCCCATCCTTGCCCGACGTGTCCATCCCCTGAAGCACGATGAGCAGCTTTCGCTCGTGCCCCGCGAACAGCAGCTCCTGGACTTCGGCCAGGCGCTCCACAATCGCTGCGAGCTGTTCCTTCGCCTCCGCCTTCCCGGTCTGAAGCAAACTGGTGTCGTCCGGGTCGACGTCGCCGAGAACGACCTTTTGGCCGGTGCGAACGAGATATCGGTTCATTCCTGTATGATGTGAGGGTATCCGCCGGACTGGAAGCGTCTCCGGGCACGTCCATCCCGAGCACCTCAAGGCTGGGCCCCATTACCGCGGCAGGCGCGAAACCGTAAATTGCGCGGACCATGCCACACTGGCGAGTGCCTACCACCCTAACGGCGCGGATCTCCCTCTTCCTGGGCCTCCTGGGATGCGGGGATGCCCGGTCCACCGCTGAACTTCCCACTCAGCTTGAAGCGCGGATGGCCAGTGAGGGCGTGGTGCGCCGGGCCGCTGATCTGACCTTCCGCTATACCGAGGCCCCGGGACGGCGCAGGGCCCGCTGGGAAGACCGCCGAGCCTCGATCGTGATCACTCCGAGGACGATCCTCATCCACAAGAAATCCAAAATCGGCCTTGAGATTACTCCACGTACCCGTCGCGACGTCGCGGTCGAGCGGGAGGGGAGCCGGGTGCGCCTTCGCACTGGGCGCGGACGGGCTGAAAAGCTCTGGTCGTTCGTGCCGCCCGACGGCGATGTCGCAGGTTGGACGAAGGATCTGCGAGCGGTAACCCTATCGATGCAGCACCACGACTGAGGCGAACCCGCAAAGCGAGGCAATGTGTTCCTGACCCTGTTGCTGGTGACCTTCGTCATTTCCCTGCTCGTCTCCTTCCTGGTCGCCCGGCTTTTCGAGCGACCGATACGGCAGATCCTGGGGCGGGTGGTCCCGGAGGACCTGACCGGCGCCTGGCACCGGTATCTCACCTTTGCCATCTACGTGGTCGGCATCTCGGGAGGTGTGCGGATCTGGTCGCTGGAGCAGTATATCCTGCCGAGAGGGCACGACCAGCCTGCGCTGCTGCTGACCAGCGACCGCTGGACCTTCGAGGTCTTCCGCACCGTGATCGGGACCCTGCAGAGCCTGGCCTGGCTGCTGCTGGTCTTCTTCGTGTTCGCGCTGATCGCCTATGTCGTGGTCCGAGGCCTGGAGATACGGAGAGGATCGCATGCCTGAATCGCAGAGCTGGCTGGTGTGGGCGCTACTGTCCGCGGTGTTTGCCGGGGCGACCGCCATCCTGGCCAAGATCGGGCTGGAGGGCATCGACTCCGACTACGCCACGCTGGTCCGCACGACCGTGGTCATTCTGGTGCTCGGCGTCTTCGTCTATGCCACCGGCAAGTGGCAGCATCCCGCCTCCCTGCCCCATCGCTCGCTCCTGTTTCTCACCCTCTCAGGCCTGGCCACCGGGGCGAGCTGGGTCTGTTACTTCCGGGCGCTCAAGCTGGGCGAGGCCTATCGCGTGGCCCCGCTCGACAAGCTGAGCGTGGTGCTGGTGGCCCTCTTCGCGGTGGTGTTTCTGGGCGAGCGGCCCGCGCCCAGAGACTGGATCGGGATTGCCTGCGTGGGCGTGGGAGCGCTGTTGCTCAGCCTCAAACGGCAGCCAGGGCCGAACCGTCCGACTTTTTCTCCGAAGCTCTGTGATGGCGGTGTTCAGTGACTACTCGCCGTGATGTATCTCGTCGGATGCTGGCCCTCGAAGCCGTGGGCTTCCTCCTCATCGTCGCCATCATCTGGATGGACGAGCTCTTCGATCTTCCTCACCTGATGTTCGGGTCGGCCCGCACACCGGTGCGCTGGGGGGAAGGCATACTCGAGTCCCTCCTCACCATCGCCGTTGGCGCCGCTGTGGTCCTCATCAGCTACCGCAGCTTCCGGCGGATCGAGTACCTCGAGTCGCTGACCGTCATCTGCGCCTGGTGCCGCAGGGTACGCTCCGGGCAAGACTGGCTCAGCATGGAGGATTTCCTCCAGCGACAACACCAGGCGCCCACCAGCCATGGCATCTGCCAAGCCTGTGCCAAGGGCATCAGTGTCTCAGGAGACTGAAAGCCGAAGCAGACCATTCCGAAGGAGTTCTCACCCACCGTCGAGACGGTGGCCGGCAGCTACCACGCCACGTTGCTCACTGCAACTGAGAACGGGATCACGGCCGATCTGCTGCTTCTGGGCGCTTCCCTGACGGTGGTTTTGAATCAGGGCGGCACCACCACCGGACGCTTACTGGCGCCGGGGTTGGGTGAGAACGGCGCGGACGTCGACGAGGATCTGGCCGGCACGTGGACCCTCGAGGGCAGCACCGTCACCTTCGACCAATCTGGTGACACATTCATTCGTGACGTGCCCTTCACCGCTGAACGCAACCGCCTCAATGCGGAGGGAGCTTTCGGAGGGGCCGTCGTCAGAGCGGTATTGACCAAATAGCCACGATCCGCGAGGAGGCCATGGATTCCCCCCAACTGCTTTTCGGCATCACGGCGATCAATCTCATGCTGGTGGCGTCAACCTGGGCCGGGTCGCGAGCGGTTGCCTCCCGCGAGGAGCCCAAGGTCATTCGGGCCCAGGCGATCGAGCTGGTGGATGCGCGGGGCGAGGTCCGGCTGCAGCTGCATCTGGGTGAGGACGGGAGCGGCAACCTGCGGATCAGGGATGGCAACGGCAAGGTGCGGGTGAAATTGGGAACATCGGCTGCGGGCTCGACCGGGCTCCTGCTGATGGATCAGTCGGTCGAGCCTACGCTCTCGTTGATGGCGGGGAGGGCCGGCAGCAGCATCACGCTGCTGGGGCTGGACGGCAAGAAGCGGGCGATTACGCCGTAGGTTCGATCACTTAGTACTTCATCGTCCACCGGTGCCGCAGGCAGCCGAAGAACGACGCGCAGGTGAGCCGGGAAACCTCGGTATCGGTGCCGGCGGAATCCGGGCTGGCCACGAGCTGGCGGCCCACATTGGCCCTCCGGGGACTCGCGGCAAGCAGCTCCTGCATGTTCACGGTGGGGTCGGCCGCGGTGAGCAACATCTCCCGGCGAAGCCGGGACGCGGTCCGGAGCACCCGCACGGGATACCGGTAGCAGCGGGGTGTGTTCCGGCCCCGCACGCAGCCGTTGTATCGCTTCAGGGCCAGCGGCACCGACTTGGTGCGTCGAACCATGTGCTTCAGGATGCTGGCGCCGTGACAGATGTTGGTATCGACGTTGACTAGGTCGGCAAAGCAGCCATAGCTTCCCCGGTGCACCGGCATGACCTGCATCAGGCCTATGGCGCCCTGACTGCTCACCGCGGTCGGGTCGAGCGGCGTGTTCTCGATCAGCAGCACCGCTCCGAGCAGGCTCGGGCTCAGACGCAGCCGCTCCGCCTCCCGCACCAGGGCCGCGGCCGCCTGCTCCGCCACATCCGGGTTCCCGCTTCTCCGGGCCAGTGCAATGGCCAGCGGTCAGTGCGCATGCTCCTTGGTCACCGCACGCTCGAGTGCGGCACTGTCGACTCGGGCCGCGGGCACGGTGCGCGTGGTGGCGGGCACCGACTTCGGCTGGGGCCGTTCTTTGGGCTTCTGCCGTCGTCCCGCCGACGGTGCCGACGGCGAGGCTACCGGTGCCAGGATGGAGAGCGGCGCCGCGGGTGCACCCGCACCACAGCCCGTCCCCCCCCGCATCAGCACCGCGACACAAAGATCCAGCACCCGGCCACTACGAGTCGGTGAAAACATGGCGTCCCTGGTAGGTGTCTGGGCAGTATTGCCCGTGGCAGGTGGTGGCTCAAGTGTTCCGTTTCTGCCATGTGAAGGAACCGGTCGGCACCTGCGGCATGGCACGAAAACCTTGACCCGGAAGTCGAACCTGCCGAACGAGAAGCGGTCGGATTCGGCCTAGGTGCAGCCCCTGGCACGAGACGAAATCCGGGTGAATCGTTACAGAGTGAGAGAGGTATTGACCCGGTCGAAGCCAAGAGGGTCCAAGCGTGAACGAGCATCCACTGTATCGGATGTGGAAAGACAGATTCGACGCTGAGCGGCAGGCCGACGGGATCAGACTGTCTCGGATCGCGGCTCGGGAGCTGAGTCGGACCGAGTGGCAGGCCGCATGGAACAGCTATAAGGCACGCCTTGCAGCCGTTGCTGTGGCGATACCACTCCCCCGCTGGTGGAACGTCGTCGGATGGGTGCGATGGTTGTTGAGACTTCATGCCCCAGGGAGGTCCGGTTGAACACTCTCACCTGCACCCTCGTCATCCTTGCCACGCTCGGCGGCGCACCGGCAGCCACCGCGCAGGAGCCTCACGCCGAGCAGCACGGTGTCGGGCGACTCGGTCGGGTCGGCTTCCCGGTGTCATGCACGGCTGAGGCCCGCCACCGCTTCGAGCACGCCATGGCCGTGCTCCATTCCTTCTGGTTCGAGGAAGGGCCGCGCGCCTTCGGTGCCGTACTCGAGGCCGACCCGAATTGCGCGATGGCGCACTGGGGGCTCGCGCTGAATGCGTGGGGCAATCCGTTCGCCGGAGGACCGTCGGGTGCAGCTCTCATGGAGGGCTCCCACGGCGCCAAGCGGGCGTCCGCCCAGCCGGTCCGGAGCGCCCGGGAGCGTGGCTTTATCGCTGCTACCGCCGCGCTCTATCGCGACATCGCGGGTGCCTCGAATACCGTGCGGCTCCAGGCCTACGCCGACACGATGGCGCGCCTTTACCGAGATTATCCGGGCGATACCGAAATCGCCATCTATTACGCCCTGGCCCAGCTCGCGACGGCCCCCCGCACCGACACGACCTTCGCGCAGCAGAGGCGCGCCATCGCCATCCTCGATCCGCTCTTCGCCCGGCATCCGGACCACCCCGGCCTGGCTCACTACGTAATCCACTCGGCTGACTCACCGCGGCTGGCGGCACTGGGCCTGGCAGCCGCCCGGCGCTACGCCGCTATTGCGCCCGCGGCGCCGCACGCTCAGCACATGCCCTCGCACATTTTCGTGCGACTGGGTCTCTGGGATGAGGCGGTGGCCACCAACTGGAGGTCTTACCATTCCGGTGTCGCTCACGCCAAGGCGACGGGGCCCTGGACTGCAACGGGCGACGGGATCCACGCCCTGGACTACGCAGTCTACGGATATCTGCAGCGGGGACAGGACTCGGCCGCCCGAGCCGCGGTAGCCGTTGCCCAGTCGGCTCACACGGCCCCCGCCACGAACCCTCTGATCGGGCAATACAACCGAACCGCCATGGCGGCGCGAATTCCACTGGAGCAGAGCGACTGGGCCGCCGCCGCGGCCTTCCCTGCACCCGATACCGCGGCGATGGCCGTGACCGCCGCACTCAGCCGCTTCACCCGCGCGATCGGCGCGGCCCGGAGCGGCCGGGCTCAGGCTGCCCGTGCCGAGGTGGCGAAGCTGGATGCCATTGCGCGGGGGCTTACCGCCCGACGGGACACCTATTGGGCCAGCGTCGTAGGCATCAAGCGGGACGCCGCCGCCGCGTGGGTCCAGTTCGCCGGCGGAGACACCAGCGGCGGCCTGGCCACAGCTCGAGCCGCCGCCGAAACCGAGGATGTCACCGACAAACACCCGGTGACTCCCGCCGAGCTGCTGCCGGCGCGTGAGCTTCTGGGCGACATGCTGCTTGCTGCCGGTCGCTACCCTGAAGCGCGCGACGCCTATCGCGCGACGCTGCGTCGGGAGCCAGGTCGGGCCCGGAGCCTGTTCGGTGCCGCACGCTCGGCGCAGCTTGCCGGCGATCGAGCAACGGCGAGGGCCGGGTACCGTGCATTTCTGAAGCTCATGAGCAAGGCTGACGGGAGTCGCCCCGAACTGGCGATTGCCAGGACCCTTGCTTCTTAGACATTTGAACCTCGACTAGGGGGAGCAAGCATGCCCGCTATCGCGAAGGACACCAGGACCACAGTAATTCCTTGCCTCCGCTACCGTCATGCGCCGGCCGCCATTGAGTGGTTGTGCCGGGTTTTCGGATTCGAGAAGCAATTGGTGGTGCCAGGCGAGAACGACACGATCGCGCACGCCCAGCTCAGCTTCGGGAATGGAATGATCATGGTGGGATCGGTGTTCGACTCCGCGTTCGGCCGGCTCATGAAGCAGCCGGACGAGATCGGCGGCGCCGAAACCCAGAGCTCCTACGTCATCGTCTCCGACGCCGACGCCCTCTATGGTCGGGCCAAGGCGGCCAAGGCGGAGATCGTGCTCGACATCAAGGACGAGGATTACGGCGGCCGCGGCTTTACCTGCCGCGATCTGGAGGGGCGCCTCTGGACCTTTGGCACCTACGATCCCTGGGAGGCCTAGCCAAAACCCCGGCTCTCGCGACATTCCCCTCGCGGTCAGTCTCGTCCCGCCCCGCTCGATGCCGGCTCGTTGAAGAACTCGACTGGCGCAGCTGATCGCCAATAGCCAACCAACCCTTGCACCCCATTCAATGACCGGGCGCCCAGAGCTGGTCCGCTCGCTCGGCCGCTGGAGTCTCACCGGCCTCGTTCTCAACGGCATCATCGGATCGAGCGTATTCGTGCTGCCCGGTCCCCTGGCCGACCGACTCGGGTGGATGAGTCTGGCCGCGTGGGCCCTGGCGGCCACCTGCTGCGCCACCATGATTCTGTGCTTTGCCGAAGTCGCCTCACGGTTCTCCGGGACCGGGGGAGCCTACCTGTTTACCCGGGTGGCCTTCGGCCCCTTTGTCGGCCTGCAGGTTGGGTGGCTGAGCTACTTCGTCCGCGCGATCACCGCCGCCGTACAGGCGAATGTCTTCTCCACCTACCTGGCGGGCTTCTGGCCCTGGGCCGGGACCCGGCTCGGGGGAATCGCCACCACGACGCTGTTCATCGGCTTCCTGGCGGCCGTCAATATCCGCAGCGTCATTTCCGGGGCCAGGGTCAGCAACGGGTTCGCGCTGGTAAAGATCACGCCGCTTTTGGTATTCGGGCTCATCGGCCTGAGCTGGATTGCGAGCGGAAAAGCGGTACCGGCTCCTATCCCCTCCGATCCCTCGCTCTCCAGCTGGCTGGAGGTGCTCCTGCTGCTCATGTTTGCTTATGGCGGCTTCGAGTCGGCCGTCATCCCGCTATCTGAAGCAAAGAACCCCCGGCGCCACGCACCGTTCGCCTTGCTGGGCGGACTGGCACTGGCGGCACTGCTCTATCTCCTGGCCCAGCTCACGGTGCTGGCAACCCTTCCCGACCCTGGCGCGTCCAATCGGCCGCTCGCCGAGTCGGCACGCATGCTGCTCGGCGACGCGGGGGCGGCGATCATTACGGTGGCGGCGTTGATCTCGGTCTATGGCTGGCTCGCGAGCAACATGCTCACGGTCCCCCGACTCAGCATGGCAATGGCGGAGCGCGGAGATTTCCCGGCGCTCTTCGCCCGGGTGCATCCCGTGTTCCGGACCCCGTGGATCTCGATTCTCTTCTTTGCCACGGTGTCCTGGATCCTGGCGAATCAGGCGGGCCTGTTGCAGAACCTGAGCCTGGCGTCAGTGTCACGGCTCTTCGTTTATGGGCTGGTCTGCGCCGCCCTTCCTGTGCTGCGAAGAAAGGAAGGCGGCGATATCCCCCCTCCGCTCTTCCGAGCTCCCATGGGCGTCGGCCTTGCTGTCATCGGGGTGGCCGTTTCACTGGCACTTGCCACCCGGATAAACCTGCGGGAGGCTGTGACGCTGGGCATTACGGTTGCCCTCGCTACCGGGTATTGGCTGATCACCCACTCCTCTCGGAGGCATTCATGATCGACAAGTTCCTCCCCGTCTCGCTTCTTCTCCTCGCGTTGGCGCCTGGCGTCGCGGGTGCCCAGGGAACCGGCACCCGCTATCTCAACCCGAAGGGGCTGGTCAAGCCCACGGGATATACGCACGTGGTCATCGCTCCGGATCGCCGGACGGTCTACATCGCGGGGCAGGTCGCCTTCGACAGCGCGGGGAAGGTCGTGGGTGCAGGTGATTTCGCTGCGCAAGCGGAGCAGGTGTTCCGAAACCTGGAGCATGCACTGAAGAGCGTGGGTGGCTCGATCGCGGATCTGGTCAAGACGACCACATTCGTCACCGATATCAAGTACCTGCCCGTGCTGCGCGAGGTACGAGCGCGCCACCTCGCCCAGGACCCCCCCGCCAACACCCTGGTGGCAGTCTCCAGCCTGGCGCGGCCGGAGCTCCTGATCGAGATCGAAGGCGTGGCACTGCTGGGTTCGATCGTGCGGCAGTAGGTGATTGCCGTCCACCGGCGCTGGCGTGCCGTCCTCACCGTGGTCCTGGCAATCTACGGATACCTCTGCCTTCGGAACCCAGGCGAGTATCGCTGGCTCGACAGTCTGGACCTCGCCATCCACGAGACCGGCCACCTGGTCTTCATCGTTGGGGGCGAGACGCTCACGATCCTTGGCGGCACCCTCTTTCAGCTCATCGTGCCGGCAGCCTTCGTCGTCGCCTTGTGGCGGGCGGGTGACCGGCACGGAGCAACGATCCCACTCTGGTGGATGGGTCAGAACTGCTGGAACATCTCGGTTTATGTCCGAGACGCCCGGGCGCAGGAGCTCCCCCTCGTGGGCGGCGGAGAGCACGACTGGGCGGCCCTGCTGAGCCAATGGGGATGGTTGACCCGCGACGCAGCCCTGGCCGACGCGGTGCATCTGGTCGGTGTCCTGCTCTACCTGGTGGCGATCATCGGCGGAGGGCTATTGCTGCGGCAGGAAGCCCACGTCTCGAACCTACCCGCTGACCCATTGCCCCACTGACCCGCCTCTCACCAGCCGGGGGTCGAACGCGAACCGCTCTGGGCGTCCAACGAGGACTTTGCCAAACTCGGGGTGCGACGGATTGATCAGGAAGTTGGCTGCAGCAGGAATGATGGCGCTGGGGACCCGGAGGATGAGCGACCTCCCCTCGGCCGCCCACCGGTCCCCTATCGCCTGGTTTTCGCGCGGTGACGGGAACCGGCGCCACCGGGCGGGGAGGCCGGTGGTCTCCAGCACCTCGACACTCTCGGCCGGAAAGCGGAGCGACGCCAGGGAGTAGGCCTGGAGCACCGACGTCGATTGCAGGTGAGCCAGTACCTCCAGGGCCGCGAGCGCGATGCTGTCCGACGCGTAGGCGACCCGGGTGCCGGGGCTGTTCCAGCGACCGCCGTGGAGACGGGCACCTTCCCCATCGAACGCATCCGCCGCGTGGCGGGGCTTGACCAACCTCCAGGCAGTGATCAACGCAGCTTACGAGGGAATGCCGTGTTCGAGGCGGCCGATCAGGCTCTGGACTTCGTTGGCGCCCACATCGGTCCGGGCCAACTGGAGCGGGACTAGTTCGCCGAACGCCGGCTGCGACGAGGTCAGCCAGTTCCGGGCGGCTTCACGGTCGCCCTCGAAGAGCTCCATGGCCCGGCCGAAGATGCGGGCCGCCCGCACCAGCCGATCGGACTCTTCCGGAGCCAGCTTGCCTTGGGTCTTGCGCCGGGTCAGCGTGCGGCTGGGAATCTGGACCAGCTCCGCGATGGCCCGAGCCGACAAGCTGGTGTTGCGCTGGAAGCGCATAAAGCTCGAGTACGCGAGCCCCTTACGCACCTGCCGGTAAAGCGCCAGCGGCTCGTAGCTGCGCAGTCCGAGGAGGGCCACGTAGAAGTGGCCCTCGGTGCGTCCGGTCCGGATTCGGGACTGGATCTCGCTCAGATCCGCGGTGCCCGCTCCGGCAACGGGCATGAGAGTGGCGTGAATGGATCTGGCCATATGGCTTTAATCTAGTAGCCAGATGGCCGGTTTACTAGAGGTTGGACCCCGGTCGCCAGACGTTCCCTGCCGGATTATCTTTGGTCCATGACATACTCACTTATCAGTCCGCGAGCGCTGCCGGCCTACGTGGCCCTCCTCGTCATATTTGCCGGTACTCGGGCATCGGCCCAGACCGATGCTACTTCCCGGCGCGAAGGGCCCGGCGCCAAGGTCGTGGTGCTGCCCGTGGCGCTCTACAACGCCCAAGCAAACGTTCAGGAGGCCTCCGATTCGTCTCAGGCCGCTTTGTCCACCGAGGTCCTGTTCAGGAAATTGCGGGAGCTGCTCGGTTCCCAGCTGCTGGACGGCAAGCAGGTGGCCCTGGTGGCGGCCTCACCGAAGGCGCTCGCGACCACTGGGAAGCAGCCCTGCAACGTGATCGTGGCCTGCGCCCGCGCGGTGGCCGACTCGCTCAAGGCCCCCTGGGTGGTGATCGCCAAGGTGAGCAAGACCAGCAATCTCATCTGGCTGTTCACCGGCCAGCTGATCCACGCGCCTACCGGCACGATCATCCTGGACGACTCGACTGAGCTCAAGGGACCGCCGGATGGCATGGTACGGGCGGGATCACGAATCTTCGCCGAGCGAGTGGCGCGCACCGTCCGGCACGGCGGCGTCACCACCAACTTCCCCAACACGCCCTAGTGAATGAGCCGCGGCTCTGCCGAGGGGTTCAGGATGACGGTCGGGATCCGGCGTTTTGTATCATGCAGAGGTCAGGCGGGATGGCGGCTCCGAAGGAGCAACGCCGGAAGAGCGGCCGACCGCTACGCGGCGTGCTTCGGGGCCGTGGGATCTAAGGCGACCTCAGGAGCAGCCGCTTCGCCTCGCTCTTGGTACACCAGCTCCAGCTGCGCCTGCTGAATGAACAGCAGCAGCGCGGTCGGCGGCGGCGGCGTTGGGTCGGTTCTTGGTGTGAACAGCGGGCGCTTCGACAAGGACAGTCTCTCAGGCTGAGTTCGGGCGTTCATGAAGCAAGGGCTGTGCCGAGTTTGAGCTGTAAGCTAAGCCCATATCGCACTGCACAGGCATCAGCAAAATGCTGAGGTTTCGGCGCTCGGCTCAGGCATTCTGCTGGTTATCCGTACCACTTATCAACACAGAACCGTGGCCCAGCGTTCCATTCGCGTGAGAACACTGATGCGGTTCCTCATCGTCGTGGCGCTCGCCTGCCCCCCCCTACTGCCTGCCGGGGCAACCGCCCAGGAGCTACCCATCGTCACCCGGGGGGCCCCAGCCTGCCGCTTTGATTCGACCACCATTCAGGACAGCATCGACTTTACCCTTTTCCTCAGCCCCCCGCGCAGCATCCCCAAGGTGCGTAAACATCCGGAACAGTACACCCCCTACATCCTCGCTATTGCGAGCACATTCCAGCAGCCACCTCGGCTTTCGATATCCTACTGGCCGGGAAGCTGGGCTGACGATCAGATCAAACGTAAGAGTGCGGTGGGTGACTGCGATGCCTGGTGTACTGTCGGGCCGTTGGAAGGGGAAGTCCAGTTCCGGCTCCAAGAAGGGCGAGTGGTGGCGGTGTCCTGGTGGCTCGTGCCTGATTCGCCGGAAGTGATGCGCACGCTCGAAATGGCCATCAGGCAGGCGGATTCCCTGGGCTTATTCCCCACGAACCTAAAGCTCGCGGGGTTGCCGGAGGGAACCGTTCGCCTGGCCCTCAGGCTCGCCCGGTGGCCTCCGGCGATCGGTGGTGTACCCATCGGGCAGCTTCGGTTGCCTCACGTCCGGATAACCCGGGCCGTCGACATCGTGTTTCAGCCGACCCCACACTTTCCCAGTCCCGCCGCGGAGTCTGGTCTGAGCGGGCCGGTCTCGCTTCAATACATCGTGGGAGAAGACGGTCTGGTTCCGGAAGAGACCATTCGTGTCCTCGATGCGGGACATGCTGCATTCGTCCGGCCGGCGGTACGCGCGATTCTTGGGTCTCGATTCCGACCCGCCGTGGCGGGCGGATGTCCCGTCCGGCAACTGGTGCACCAGCGAGTTGTTTTTCGGCAGCGTTGACGGGAACCTAGTTCCCGCTAAACCGCGCGACGGCTTCGTGTGCCGCCTGCTGAAGCAATCGCACCCGGCTGCCCGGCACGGTTAACGTGCGGCCTGCCACCTTGGCCTCGGCCGGCAACGAGTGCGCGTCGTGCCGGGTAATTCCCTCCAACACCACCAGGGCTGCCAGGTAGGTGCCCAACTCGGATGGGTGATAGCCGTCGGAGCCGTAGAGCTGGAGCTGGGGGTCGACCGCCCACGCGTTGAGCCAGGCCTCGCCGGCCGGGAGAAACAGGCCAACGACCTCCTGGGCGGCGAGCTGGTAGGACGCTCGTACCTCATTGAAAATCTCGAACCTGGCGGACTCGGGCCACACCATCAACAGGGCGCTGCGGGCCCCTGCCGCTTTGATGTGTGGATCCAGCAGCCGGGTAGCCAGAATCAGGGTGTCACGCGAGAGCTCGAGACTGGACGGCCCCTGCTGGAGGACGACGTAGTCCCAGTTACCGCTCTGGATGACCTCGATGGCGTTACTCTTGCCTTCCACGTGGTCGATCAGCGAGAGGTTGGGACGGGCTACCGACGTGACCTCGACCGTTTGGTTCACCGAGGAGGCGAGTTGCGCAACGGTGCCGGGCAGATCGTTGAAGTAGGTGAGACTGTTGCCGATGAAGAGGACGCGGTAGGTGGGAATGGGCGCGAGGGCGGGATTCTCTCCGCCACAGCTGGTAAGAGCAAGAAAGAGGACGAGCGCTCGCACGACACCTCCAAGCCGGGCCGCAGCGTGACGTCTGATCCATCCAGGGACGCCGGCGGTGGTGTCAGGCGCACAATGTTCCGAAACCAGACATCTCGTTCCATCGTCCTGATCCCATGATCAAGCACATCGCTCGAAGCACCCCACTGGTCATTCTTCTGTACCACCCGCGCCCATTCGGCCCCACTGGCAAATACCCCAAGAACGTGGCTCACGCTCAGCAGCTCGGCGGGGGAACCGTAGCCCAGCATTCGGGCGAACGGCGCGCTGGCCGCTATCAGCGCACCATCAGGCCTAAAGAGACAGAGCCCGGCGGGAGGGCCATCCGCCAACGCGCGGAGCTGCTCCTCGGAGTACCGGAGTGCCTCCTCTACCCGCCGACGAGCCGCCATCACCTCCCACAGGTCGGCGACCTGCTTCCAGAGCGCCACGATCCTCGTTGATCAGGTCCTGCTTGGGACGGTGATTATCACGCATGAGGCAGATTAGAAGCTTCAGCCCGCCTCGTCTTGTACTATCCGAGCGGGCGGGAACGCTTCGTATCCCTACGCCTAGCTAGCCTGCCTTGAGAGGTACAGATTGAGTTGCTCTCTCTGTTACTCATTCCATCACCGAGACCGCCGCTTCACTCGCAGAGGCTCTCCTTGCCCGGTACCCGCTTTGTTCCCCGCATGCTCGCCGGCCTAACCCTCACCCTCACCACCATTGCCGTTCCTCTCGTAGCTCAAACCGGCGCACCGAATCCTCCCGCTGCCCGAACGGTTCCCCGGATCGACACCTTGCACGGCGAAATCCGTGTCGACCCCTACTACTGGCTTCGCGACGACACCCGCTCCGCCCCGGAGGTCATTGACTATCTGGAGGCGGAGAACCGGTATACCGACAGCAGCATGCGCCACACGGTGGCGCTCCAGAAGACTCTGTACCGGGAGATGGTGGGACGGATCAAGGAAACCGACCTATCGGTGCCGGAATACGTGGACGGGGCCTGGTACTATACCCGGACGGTGAAAGGCCAGCAGTATTCCATCTTCTGCCGCCGCCCGGGCAGCCTCAAGGCGCCGGAGCAAGTGCTGCTGGACGAGAACGCACTCGCCGGCAGCCGGCGATACTCGCGGGTCGGGCTTCGCCAGGTGAGCCCGGACGGCAACATCCTCGCCTACACCTGGGACACGACCGGCGGCGAGTGGTACACCTTGATGCTCAAGGATCTTCGGACCGGCCGCCTGCTGCCCGACCGGATCGACAGTGTGAACTACGAAGTGGAGTGGGCCGGCGACAACCGCACGCTCTTCTACGGTCGGGACGATGCGGCCCACCGAGCCTTCCGGGTCCACCGGCACCAGCTCGGAGGATCCGGCCCGGATGCGGTCGTGTACGAAGATCCGGATCCGCTCTTCAATGTCGAACTCACCAAGAGCAAGGACAGGGCCTACCTATTCATCAACGCCGAGAGTTTTACCTCGTCGGACACGAGATATCTGCCGGTCGACCAGGCGGGCGGCGAATGGCGGCTGCTCCTACCCCGCGCGCGGGACGTGGTGTACTCGGTCGAGCATCATGCTGGCGACTTCCTGATCCGCACCAATGATGGGGCGATCAATTTCAAGCTGGTACGCGCGCCCGTGGCCAATCCCAGCCGCCCCAATTGGACCGAGGTCGTACCGGCCCGGGACTCGGTATTGCTCGAGGACCTGGATGTATTCCGGAGCCACGCGGCGCTATACGAGCGTGGGAATGCGGTACGCCGGATACGGGTGCTCGATTTCCAGAACGGCACGAGCTACGAGGTCGACTTTCCGGAGGAGATCTCGACCTTCGAGCGAGCCACCAATCCGGAGTACGACACCGACGTGGTACGGTTCACCTACACCTCGCCCATCACCCCACCGTCGGTGTACGACTTCGACATGAAGCGAAAGACCCGTGCGCTCAAGAAACGCACCGAGGTACCGCGCTACCAGCCGTCCCGCTATGCCACCGAGCGTACCTGGGCAGTGGCCGGGGATGGCACCCGGGTGCCGGTGTCCCTGCTCTACCGCAAGCCGCTGGCGAAGGACGGCAGCCGCCCCATGATGCTCTATGCCTACGGCTCCTACGGTGCCAGCACCGATCCCTGGTTCAACCCCAACATCTTCAGTCTGGTCGACCGCGGGTTCGTCTATGCCATTGCCCATATCCGGGGCGGCCAGGAGATGGGCCGGGCCTGGTATGACGATGGCAAAATGCTCCGAAAGAAGAACACCTTCACCGACTTCACGGCGACAGCCGAGCACCTGATTCAGGCCGGCTACACCGCGAGCGACCGGCTCGCCATCAGAGGTGGCAGCGCCGGCGGATTGCTCATGGGCGCGGTCACCAACATGCGTCCGGATCTCTTCCGCGCCGTGGTGGCGGACGTACCCTTTGTGGACGTCATCAACACCATGCTGGACGCTTCGATACCGCTCACCACCCAGGAGTGGCAGCAGTGGGGCAACCCGAGCCGGGAGCCCGACTACTCCTACATGAAGTCCTACTCGCCCTATGATAACGTTGCCGCCAGAGCCTATCCGGCAATCCTGGTGACGGCCGGACTCAACGATCCGCGAGTGGGCTACTGGGAACCGGCCAAGTGGGTGGCCAGGCTGCGCGCCGCCAAGACCGATACGACCACCCTGCTGCTCAAGACCAACATGGGGGCGGGGCATGGCGGCAGCTCCGGCCGGTACGACTATCTCGAAGAGATGGCGTTCCGGTACGCGTTTATTCTCGATCAGGTGCGGATTCCCCTGCCTTGAGCTTTGCCACACTGCTGCTGATCGGGCTCGGGTATCCGCCGGCGCAGGACTCGCTCTGCACGGCACATACCCGGGACGCCGATCCCTCGGTCTACTGCCTACCGCTTTTCTCGACGGCCAAGGCTCCCCTCGCATCCGGGACCGCAATCCTGCGGCCGGAACCGAGCCCCTTCGGTCTCGCGGTCACCCGCGATGGCAGAGTTCTTTCTCGTGTGGTGCTCACCCTGTCGGGTCTCCCCGATCCAGCCACCCTGGGCCCCTACCAGACCTTTGTGGCCTGGGCCACCACGCCCGACCTGGATCCAGTGATCCCGCTTGGTGCCGTAGGCAACGGGCGCACCATTACCAGCCCGATCGCGCTCGAGCGCTTCCTGATCCTGGTCAGCGCCGAGCGCTCGCCGGGCGGGAGAACGAGAAGTGGCCCGCTGGTACTCCGGGGAAGCTCGCCCAGCCAGCTCATGGCTCCTCACGGGGTCACGACTCTTCCGCCGTCGGCTCGGCCGGAGCACGAGCACCCGAGATCCGGGTGGACGATGCCTCCCATGCATCCGACGGCCAGCAGGATGCCGTTTGGCCTGGAGCGCTTCGTTCCGGATGTGACACCCTTTCTTCCGGCCTATCTCGGGCGGGCGGTGCCGGATGCATCGCCCAGCCGAATCTACCGGCTCGCCGATGGTGACACGCTCACCCTCACTGCCGGGAAGGTTGGCCGGACGGTCGGTGGGCACGCACTCGTCTTGTATGGCTATGATGGCCAGATCCCCGGGCCCCGGCTGGAAATTCCTCAGGGCGCAACGGTCACGGTCCGCTTTGTCAACCAGACCGATCTTCCGAGCTCGATCCACTGGCACGGGCTTCGTCTCGCCAACGCAGATGATGGTGTGCCCGGCCTTACCCAGCCGCCGGTGCCGGCAGGTGGCGATTTCGTGTATCGAGTGCACGCACCTGACGCCGGCCTGTTCTGGTATCATCCCCACAATCGTCAGGACGTGGCCCAGGACCTCGGGCTCGCCGGCAACATCGTGGTGCGGTCCCAGGCCGACCGGCTTGCCCTGAGCGGAGCGGACGGGCGGGAAGCGTTTCTGCTGCTGGATGACTTGCTCATCGGCGACGGGGGATTGGTCCCCTACGGCCGGGAGGCCGCTACCCACGCGCTCATGGGCCGCGTCGGCAACACGCTCTTGGTGAACGGGAAGGAAAACTGGCACTTCGAGGCTCAACCGGGCGAGCTGGTGCGACTGCACCTGACGAACGCCGCGGGGGCACGTCCCTTCAATCTGTCCATCGATGGGGTCCGGTTGCGCGTCATTGCGGGCGATGCCGGACCGTTTGCCACACCTCGCACGGTCGAAAGCGTGGTGATTGCCCCGGCCGAGCGGTACGTGGTGGAGGCCCGCTTTACCCGGGCAGGATCGTATGCTCTGGTCAACCGGGTGCGCGGCATTGACCGGGTGACCGGACGCTTCTTCCCCGAAGTTGATACGCTCGGCGTGCTGCAGGTTCGGGGGAAGCCGGTACCGGGAGCCGCCCCGGTGCCCGGCGTGAGCTCGAATTCCCTGCGGACATTGGCCCGAAGCGTTGTAGGCCGAGTGCCCGATCGCATCCTCGAGCTTTCGCTTCGGACTGGGACGCTGCCGTTTGCGTTGATCCAGGCCCTCCGGCTGGACACGGCCTACGTTCATCCGGTGGAGTGGACCAGCACGATGCCGATGATGGACTGGCTCAGCACCGGGCGCAACGTGCGCTGGACCATTCGCGACAGCCTCACGGGGGCCGAAGGAATGGCGTTAGATTGGCGGGTACCCC
>JBKJZM010000021.1:0-11400 GCA_046715295.1 Gemmatimonadales bacterium
ACTTCCCCGGTCATCCCATCATGCCGGGCGTGCTCATCATCGAGGCCATGGCGCAGGTGGGGGGTATGCTGCTCCTCGGTACCATCGAGGATCCAGATCAGAAGGTGGTGTACTTCATGTCGCTCGACAACGTCAAGTTCCGCCGCCCCGTCCTGCCGGGAGACCAGCTCCGTTGCGAGCTCGAGATGCTGCAGAATCGGGGGCGGACCTGCCGTATGAAGGGCGTGGCGTACGTCGACGGCCAGGTTGTCGCGGAAGCGGAGATGATGGCACGGGTCGTGGATCGGTGATTCACCCGACCGCCCTGATCGATCCTTCGGCCCGGCTGGGTACTGGAGTGACGGTCGGACCCTGGGCCATCGTCGGGCCCCAGGTGACGGTCGGCGACCGGTGCCGCATCGGCCCTCGGGCCACGCTGCAGCGAAACGTGCGGTTGGCCGAAGACGTCCGGATCGGCGACGGGGCAATCCTGGGCGGAGACCCGCAGGATCTCAAGTACGGTGGGGAAGAGACCTGGGTGGAAGTGGGCCCGGGAACCATCATCCGCGAGTACTCCACGATCAATCGCGGAACCGCCGCCACGCTCAAGACTACGGTCGGCGCGCGTTGCTTCATCATGACCTATGTGCATCTCGCGCACGACTGTCACGTTGGCGACGACGTGGTGATCGCCAATGCCACCCAGTGCGCCGGGCACGTTACCATCCACGATCGCGCCATTCTCAGCGGGCTCAATGCCGTCCATCAGTTCGTCACCATCGGGACCTACGCCTTCATAGGCGGGGGGTCACGGGTCAACCAGGATATTCCCCCGTATGTGAAGGCCGTCGGCAATCCAATGGAGCTCTACGGACTCAACTCGCTGGGCCTCCAGCGAGCGGGCTTCTCGGGCGAGACAGTCGCCGCGCTCAAGCGGGCGTACCGGCTCTTCTTTAATTCCGACCTGAACCTGTCACAGGCGATGGAACGAGCGCGTACCGAGCTGCCGCCGCTCCCCGAGGTGGAACGCTTCCTGGCCTTCGTTGAGTCCAGCGAGCGAGGCGTGCCGGCATGACGGAGCGGCTGCCGGTCGGCGTCCTCGGGGTGGGCGCGCTGGGACAGCACCATGCTCGGCATCTGGCCGGCCTTGCCGAGGTACGACTCGTTGGGGTGCATGATACGGACCGGGCCCGGGCCACCAAGATCGCCGTCGAGCTGGGTACGGTGGCCTTCCCGGACATGGACGAGCTGCTGGGACAGGTGGAAGCGGTCACCGTGGCGGTGCCGACTCCCGCCCATGCCGAGGTTGGGCTCCGGGCGCTGAGCCGCGGCGTGCCGGTGCTGATGGAGAAGCCGCTGGCGGCAACGCTGGCCGAAGCCGACGACCTGATCGCGGAGGCCCGGCGGCGGCGAGTGCAGCTTCAGGTCGGGCACATCGAGCGCTACAACCGAGCCATCCGGGCGGCAGAGGCGTATCTCGATGGTCCCCGATACATAGAAAGCCTGCGGCTGGCCCCGTTCCAGCCCCGGGGCACCGACGTCGCGGTAGTGCTCGACCTGATGATTCATGATCTCGATCTCGTGCTGTATCTCACGGGCAGCGTGGCCGTCGAAGTGCGGGCTTCAGGATTGCCGGTCCTCTCGCCTCACCTGGACATCGCCAACGCCCGGGTCGAGTTCGCCAATGGCGCCGTAGCGCTGGCCACCGCGTCACGGGTCGCGCGAGAGCGGGTCCGCCGTCTGCGTCTGTTTCAGCCCAACGGTTACTTCTCGCTCGACCTCGCGACCGGCGGTGGTGAGTTCATGCGGGTGCGAGCCGGCTGGCAACCGGGCACTGGCCGAGAGCTGGCTGACGTGGTGGAACGGATCGAGCTGGCGGCGCCGGAGGCCGATGCCCTGTTGCTCGAGCTCCAGAGCTTCGTGCACGCGGTCCGTGGAGAGCGGGACGTGGTGGTCCGGGGTGAGGAAGGGCGGGCGGCCCTCGAGCTGGCCTTGCGTGTGGCCGATGCGGTGCGAACCACGCCCCTTGCGGTCACCGCTCACTGATGATCCCGGGGGACGCGCCTCGCATCTTCATTTCCGCTGGTGAGCCGTCGGGCGATCTCCACGGGGCGGGTGTGGTCCGCGCCCTCCGGGCACGCTATCCCAATGCTACCATCGAAGCCCTCGGTGGCCCGCAGATGGCGCAGGCTGGAGCCGCACTCCGGTATCGAATGGAGGGGCTCGCGGCGTTCGGTCTGGTCGAAGTCGTCACCAAGGTCCGGGCCCACTATCGCCTGCTGCGGGCGCTCCAGAATGACTTCAAGGTAGGGCGCTACGACCTGGTCATCCTGGTCGACTATCCCGGCTTCCACATCCGGGTGGCCGAAGCCGCTCACGCCACCGGCACCAAGGTGCTGTATTACATCGCGCCTCAGCTGTGGGCCTGGCGGCCCGGCCGCGCGCGCCGGCTGGCCGCCGCAGTGGACCGGCTGGCGGTGGTACTCCCGTTCGAGCAAATGTTCTTCGGCGGGCTGGGGCTACGGAGCGAGTACGTGGGGCATCCGTTGGTTGACCGCGGCCCCTGGCCGACTCGTCCGCAGGCCCGGGCCCAGCTTGGTATTTCCGAATCCAGCCGGGTGCTCGGAATCTTTCCGGGAAGCCGGGCGCAAGAGATCCGGCGCCTCTGGGAGCCGTTCCGAGATGCCGGGTTGAGGTTGTTGGCTGAGGGCCACTGCGACCGTGTCCTGGTGGCGGGGATCCCCGAAGGACAATATCCCAATCCAGGACTTACTGAGGTGCTACGGGGAGATCCGGTGCCGCTCTTTGCCGCGGCGAACGCAGCCCTGGCCAAGTCGGGAACTACGACACTCGAGGCGGCGCTGGCGGATACACCCATGGTCGTGGCCTATAAGGTTCACCCCCTCACTTACGCCATGTTCCAGAGGGTTCGGACAGTGCAGTGGATCAGCCTGGTTAACCTGGTCGCCGGACGCGACGTGGTGCCGGAGCTACTGCAGGAGCGAGCCTCCGCTGGCGCACTGGCGGCCGCGGTTGGGCCGCTCCTGAAGGCCAACGATCCCCGCACCCTGGCTCAGCGTGAGGGATTGGCGCTGGTACGTGAGCGACTCGGAGAAGCCGGCGCTACAACCAGGGTGGTGGCCCTGGCCGCTGAGCTATTGGGGCCGGGCGACTGAGGGTACCGCCCGCCGTCGCTCGGGCCGTCGCCGTGCCGGCCGTCCGCGTGCTGGCCTCCTCCTGGCGCATTACCGTGACCCATGAGGAGCGCTGGCGGGTGCTGCACGAGGCCAAGCGTCCGCATGTCTTCCTGCTGTGGCACGAGGTCTTACTGCCGCTTCTTTGGCAGCACCGGAACCAGGGCGTCGCCATCGTGGTGAGTGAGGCGAGAGATGGCCAGTACCTCGCGGACCTCGCTGCCGCGCTGGGATACCGCACCGTCCGCGGATCGAGTACCCGGGGCGGGGCCCGCGCGCTGCTAAGCGCCGTGCGAGAACTGCGGGCGGCGGGTGCGGTCGCGTTTACACCGGATGGCCCCCGCGGTCCCCGCCGTGAGCTCAAGCCGGGCGTGGTAGCGGCGGCCCAGAGGGGCGGCGGTGTGATCGTGCCGATTCACGCGGAGGCCGATCGCGCCTGGCGATTACATTCATGGGATCGGTTCATGATTCCCAAGCCCCTCGCGCGAGTGTGGATCACTTACGGCCGGCCGTTCGAGGTCGCCGAGGGCGAGGCGGGACTGGCCCAAGGGTTGGCACGAGCGGCGGAGGGTCTCGACGAGGTCTCGAGGACAGGCCCATGACGCGACGGGGCGACACTCACCGGGTAGTGCGATGGCTCTGGACCAGCCGGCGGCCCGATGCGCGGCTGGTGCGCCTGGCACTGCTGCCGGCCGCCGGACTCTGGCGCGGCACCATGGCCGCGCGCGAGCTTGCCTACCGCCGTGGCTGGCTGGCGATCCACGACCTGCCGCTTCCTTCGGTCGCCGTGGGAAACCTCACCGTCGGTGGCTCGGGTAAGACCCCAATAGCCATCTGGATCGCCCGGTATTACGTGTCGCGTGGCCTGGTGCCGGGCATCCTGCTGCGCGGCTACGGCGGCGATGAGACCTTGGTACACCAGCACGCAGTGCCCGAGGCCCAGGTGGTTGCCGATGCTGATCGTGCCGCCGGGGCAGAGCGGGCCCTGGCTCGGGGAGCGGAGGTGCTGGTACTGGACGACGCGTATCAGCGGCTGGACGTGCGGCGCGACCTCAACATCGCCGTGGTGAGCGCCGAGACCACCCGGGCCGTCCGCTGGCCGCTTCCTGCCGGGCCGTGGCGCGAGGGGCTCGGTGCCCTCGACCGTGCCGATGCCGTTATCGTCACCCGAAAGCGGGCCACACCGGAGTCTGCGCAGGCACTGGTGGCGGAGCTGAGGGGGCGGGTGCGAGGACCGATCGCGATTGCCCACCTGGGAATGCGCTACCTCGAAGGCCTGGTAAGCGGGACCCGGCAGCCCGCCTCGGCGCTGGCCGGCAAGCGAGTCGTGGCGGCCTCGGGCATTGCGGATCCCGATGCCTTTGTGGCCCAGACCAAGGCAACCGGCGCGGCGGTCCAGGTTGCCACCTGGAAGGATCACCACGATTACCGTGACGAGGATGTTGCCTGGCTGGCTCATGCGGCCCGGCGGGCCGATCACGTAGTGATCACCCAGAAGGATGCGGTCAAGCTGCGAAATCGGTGGCCCAACTCGGTGCCCGAACCGCTGGTGGCCCTGTTGGATCTGGAGTGGGAAGAAGGTGGCGAGCGGATCGCCGCCGCGCTGGACGCAGTCGTTACGCCGGTGGACGGACTGTAAACACAATCTCTCGGAGCGTACCAGACCTCTATGACCACCGCCTCCCGTCCGAATCAAGACCTCATTCGTCCCGACAAGGACAAGTTTCTCGGCGAGGAAAACCCATTCGAAGCGATGATGTCGCGCTTCGATTACGCGGCAACCCGGCTGAGTCTCGATCCTGGGTTATACAAGGTCCTGCGCAGCCCCGAGAAACAAATCATCGTCTCGGTGCCGATCCAGCGAGACAATGGAGAGACCGAGGTCTACGTCGGCTACCGGGTGCTCTATAACACCTCCCGCGGCCCGGCCAAGGGCGGTATCCGGTTCGACATGAACGTCACCCTGGACGAGGTGAAGGCCCTGGCCGCCTGGATGACCTGGAAGTGCGCGGTGGTCAACATTCCGTTCGGCGGCTCCAAGGGGGGCGTTGTCTGTGATCCCAGCACGATGTCAAACGCAGAGCTGGAGCGCGTCACCCGGCGCTACACCTCTGCCATCATTGACACCTTGGGCCCCGACTCCGACGTACCCGCTCCCGACATGAACACCAACGAGCGGATGATGGCCTGGATCATGGACACCTATTCCATGCACAAGCGCCATACGGTCACCGCGGTAGTCACCGGCAAACCGGTGGAAATGGGCGGCTCACTGGGGCGGCGGGAGGCCACCGGCCGGGGCTGTATGCTGGTGACCCGGCAGGCGCTCAACAAGCTGCGGATGCCGGTCGAAGGCAGCCGGGTCGCGGTGCAGGGGTTCGGCAACGTCGGCTCGGTTTCGGCCCAGCTGATGGAGCAGCAGGGGATGAGGGTCATTGCCGTCAGCGACAAGTCCGGCGGCATCTACAACGCCAAGGGCCTCAAGATCAAGGAAGTGATTCATCACGTGCGGCAGCATCGCTTCCTGAGCGGCTACACCGAAGCCGAGCAGATCACCAACGACCAGCTCCTCGCCCTCGACTGTGATGTCCTGGTTCCCGCGGCGATGGAGAACGTCATTACTAGCCACAACGCGGCCGACGTCAAGGCCCGCATCATCTGCGAGGGCGCCAACGGTCCGACAACCGCCGGTGCCGACAAGATCCTGGAGGAGAACGGCGTCTTCGTCATCCCCGACATTCTTGCGAATGCCGGTGGGGTGACGGTGAGCTACTTCGAGTGGGTGCAGGACCGGGGGGGGTATTTCTGGGATGAGGAAACGGTGAATCAGCGGCTGGAGCGCATCATGGTGCACTCCTTCGACGAGGTCGCCGGAATGGCCGGCCGCCATGGTATCAACATGCGCATTGGGGCCTACATGCAGGCGATCGAGCGGGTGGCGGCGGTACACCGGCTCCGAGGGATGTACGCGTGACAGCGCGACAGTAACCACAGGTGGAAATCTCGGTCGTCGCCGTCGGGAAGCTGCGGCCGTACTACCGTGAGGCCTTCGACGACTACGCCCGGCGCCTGCAGCGATACGTCACTTTTCGGGAGCACGAGGTGCGGGAGGCGAGTCGGGCGCCGACGGTCGCGGCCCAGCGGGCTGAGGAGTCCCAGCGGCTCCAGGCTCGCATGACGGAAGGCTGCAACGTGGTGGCACTGGCGCGAGTCGGAGCCGGTTGGACCAGTGCCGATCTGGCGAAGCAATTGGAGCGCTGGCTGCTGGCGGCGCGGCCGTTGACATTCGCGATTGGCGGCTCCCACGGCCTCGACTCCTCCTTGGTTGCCCGCTCGGCTGCCACCTGGAGCCTGGGCGCTCTCACACTCCCGCACGAGCTGGCCCGGGTCGTGGTCGGCGAGCAGCTTTACCGGGCGTTCACCATTCTGCGGGGAGAGCCGTATCATAAGGGGTCTTGAGCTATGGCTGTTGGCTACTCCAATCCCAGTACATTTCCCAGCGGGCGGCTGGTAGCCAATGACCAATACCCGATAGCCAATAGCCTCCATGGAATGGTTCGAAGAATGGTTCGGCGAGGGGTACCTTCGGCTGTACCCCCATCGGGACGACACCGAGGCTGCGCGGGCCGTCGATCTCATTCTGCGCACCGTGCCTTTTCAGCAGGGGTGGCGGGTGCTCGACGTGGCCTGCGGGGCCGGGCGCCACGCACGGGCTTTTCAGAAGGCCGGTGCCCGGTGCATTGGGCTCGATCTCTCGATGACGTTGCTGCGTCTGGCCCGCCAGGTGACTACCGCTCCTCTGGTCCGGGCCGACATGCGCCAGCTGCCGATCCGCGCCGGCTCCATGGATCTCACCGTCAACCTCTTCACCAGCTTCGGCTACTTCGACCAGGACGCCGAGCACACCACGGCGCTTGGTGAGATGGTCGCCACGGTCCGACCCGGCGGGTGGTTCGTCATCGACTTCCTGAATCCGGCCGCAGTACGGCGCCAGCTGGTGCCGGAAGAGACGGTGGAGGTCGCCGGCTCCACAGTCCGGGTGTCTCGGTCGGTCTCGCCCGACGGGCGGTACGTGTGCAAGAGCATCCGGGAAGCGGAGGGACGCCACTTCCGGGAACGGGTGCGCTTGTTCGAGCCGGAGCAAATGGCGGGCATGCTGGCGGCGGCCGGCATCACGGTGCGGTTCCGCTTCGGCGACTACGATGCGGCACCGCTCACGTCGAGCTCTCCCCGCACCATCTTCCTGGGACAGAACGGATGACGCTCCGCATTGTGCCGACGCCGCTCGCGCCAGTGGTCGAGCTTCCCGCGCCCCGGGAGGGACCCTTCGATCCGGCGCTGTCCGACGCGATCATACAGTCTCCCGCCCGGGAGGCTGTGCTGGCACGCCTGGGCGAGCCTGGCGCCTTCGTTATCACCACGGGACAGCAGCCCGGACTCTTCACTGGTCCGCTCTACACCCTGTACAAGGCCATCTCCACCGCCGCCCTGGCCCGCGTGCTGGAACGACAATGGCAGCGTCCGGTGGTCCCGGTCTTCTGGGTGGCCGGAGACGACCACGATTTTACCGAGGCGAGTCAGGCCAGCTGGATCTCGGTCGAGGGACATCTGGTGACCGCTGCGCTCCCGCCGCGGCTTCCGGAGGCGCCTCTCACTCCGATGTACCGGCAACCGCTTGGCGCCGAGGTGGAGCGGGTCCTCGAGTCGCTCGCGGCGGACCTCCCCGAGTCCGAGTTTCGTGACGCGACTCTCACCTGGCTCCGGCGGCATTATCAACCCGAAGCGACCGTAGCTGGGAGCTTTGGCGGGGCACTCGCCGAGTTGCTGGCCCCGCTGGGCGTTGTCGTTCTCGACAGCACTCATCCGACGGTCAAGCGCGCGGCCGCCCGTCATCTGGTGCGCGCGCTCGGCCTCGCCCGAGAGCTGGATCGCGACCTGGAGCAGCGGGTGGAGGAGCTGCGCATGGCCGGCGTTGAGCCCGGCGTCCCGCTCGGTGACCGCGCGACGTTGGTCATGCTGGAGGGGGTGCAAGGACGCGATCGCCTGATGATCGAGGATGGCGGTTTCATGACGCGCCGCGGCCGGGAGCGATTCGACCTGGCAGCACTCCAGAACATCGCCGCCACCGAGCCCGAGCGACTCTCTCCGAATGTGCTGCTCCGCCCGGTGCTGGAAAGCGCGCTCCTTCCAACGGTCGCGTACCTGGCCGGCCCCGGCGAGCTCAACTATCTGGCGCTCACGCCTCCCGTATACGAGCGCATGCGGATTCCGCGCCAGTTGGCGCTGCCTCGCTGGTCCGGGATCCTGGTCGAGCCTCGGGTGGAGCGGGTGCTTCAGAAGTTCGGCATCGAGCTGGAGGACCTGCTGACTCCGGCCGGGGCGCTGGAGGCCAAGCTGGTACGCGAACAGCTGCCGAGTGAGGCCGTCCACGCCCTCCAGCAGTTGCGGTCCGCCCTCGAGACGGGCTACGAGGCGCTCGGCCGCAGCGCGACCGAGGTCGATCCCACTCTCGCGCGACCGGTACAGGGAGCCAAGAACCAGGGCCTGAGCGGCGTGCATGACATCGAACGGAAGCTGCTGCAGCATCTCAAGCGGCGGCAGGAGATCGAGCTCGCTCAGATCGCAAAGGCCCGGGCCATGGTGCTGCCGGACAACAAGCTCCAGGAGCGGGTTCTTACGGTGGCACCGTTCCTGGCGCGCTACGGCCCGAGTCTTTTGCTCGAGCTCAGTGAAGCCATCGAAGGGTGGTACGCCTCCGCCCTTGAGGGCGCCTTGAATCCATCATAGACTGAGCCATGTCGATCATCGCGCTCATCCTCCTTGTGGCACTGCTCATCCCGATCATGGGGATCGTGGTCGACTCGCCAATCGGCCGAGCCATTGCACGCCGTCTCGAAGGGCCGCAGGCAACACCGCCCGCCTTGGCCGATCTGGCGAAAAAGGTCGACTTGCTGGAGGCGGAGGTCGACGATCTCATGCGGAGCGTCCAGGGTTTGCAGGACGAGAACGCGTTCCTGCAACGCCTGCTCGAAGATCAGCCGAAGCGCTCCACTCTCCCACCTCCCCAGACTCCCTGACGGAACGGCCCCGCCGGCCCTCCCGTCCCGCGACCATGGTAGCCGCGGGCATCCTGCTGAGCCGGATTCTGGGTCTGGTGCGGAACCGGGTCTTTGCCCACTTCTTCGGTACTTCCGCTGCGGCAGATGCCTTCAATGCGGCATTCAAGCTTCCCAATTTTCTGCAAAACCTGTTCGGTGAGGGAGTGCTGTCTGCCTCCTTCATTCCGGTCTACGTCCGGCTGTTGCAACAGGACCGCGACGAGGCCCGGCGGGTAGCGGTTGCAGTCGGCGGTCTGCTCGCGCTGGCTACCTCGGTAGTCGTGCTGTTCGGCGTCCTCCTCACCCCCGTACTGGTCACGATTTTCACTCCCGGCTTCGATGGCGAGAAGCGCGAGGCCACCATCCGTCTGGCCCGGATCTTCTTTCCGGGAGCCGGCCTCCTGGTCCTGTCGGCGTGGTGCCTCGGCGTACTCAACAGCCACGGCCGCTTCTTCCTCTCCTACGCCGCGCCTGTGTTCTGGAATCTCGCGATCATCGGCACGCTACTGGTCTTTGGCGATACGAGCGCAGGATACCACCTTGCCCAGGCGGCGGCGTGGGGATCGGTCGCCGGCAGCGCCCTCCAGTTCGGGATCCAGCTTCCCACCGTGCTCGGGCTGCTCGGCCGGGTGATGCCTTCGCTCCGGGCCGGCGCGGATGCGGTTCGAACCGTGCTTCGCAACGCGGTTCCGGTGTTCTTGGGCCGGGGCGTGGTACAGATCAGCTCCTACGTGGATACCGTGATCGCGAGCTTCTTACCTACCGGCGCCGTCGCCGCGATTTCCTACGCCCAGGTGCTCTATACTCTGCCGGTGAGCCTGTTCGGCATGTCCGTCTCCGCGGCAGAACTGCCGGCCATGGCCGGAATCAGCGGGGATGAGAGCCATCGCGCGGCGCAACTGCGCACCCGGCTCGATGGAGGGTTACGCCAGATCGCGTTCCTGGTCATTCCGTCGGCGGTGGCCTTTTTGACCCTGGGAGACGTGGTGGCGGGTGCGCTGTACCAGACTGGAGCTTTTACCCGGGACATGACGGTGTACGTCTGGGCCATTCTAGCCGGATCAGCCATTGGCCTCCTGGCCTCGACCTGGGGTCGGCTCTACGCGTCCACCTACTACGCGCTCCAGGACACCCGGAGGCCGCTCCGCTTCGCGGTGGTGCGCGTGGCGCTGACCATCGTGCTGGGATACCTGTTCGCCATCCCACTGCCGCTCCAGCTGGGCTTCGACCCCCGCTGGGGAGCAGCCGGGCTGACGGTGTCAGCGGGGCTGGCCGGATGGGTCGAGTTTCACCTGCTTCGGCGGGGACTCGTTTCCAGGCTCGGATCGACGCGAATCCCGGCTTCATTCGTCGCCCGACTCTGGGGGAGTGCCTTTGCCGCGGCGGCGGCGGCCTGGGTCGTGAAGCTGGCTCTGGAAGGCCATCATCCCCTGGTCGTAGCGTTATTCTCCCTGGGTATGTACGGTGTTGCCTACTTCGCCATCAGCGCCAGCCTCGGGGTGCCACATGCCTGGCGAATCCTGGCCAGAGTAGGGTGGCGGGGAGGTTCGTGAAGCGGGTAGTCCCCGCGTCTGACGTGTTGTCGTTACCTCCATGCCTCCCTCCCTCTGTGGTAAATTTCTGTTGAATTTGTAAGCGAGAGACCGTGACGACTCCCCCCATCCCCGAGGAACTCCAGCGGAAGCTCGACACGCTTCCGGAGGGACCCGGTGTGTACCTCTGGCGCGGCAGCGAGGGGGAGGTGCTGTACGTCGGCAAGGCCAAGCGGCTCCGCAGCAGAGTGCGCAGCTACTTCGCTTCCGATTTTCCCGACAGCCCCAGGAACCGCCTGCTCCAGCGGCTCATCGCCGACGTGGATACAATCGTGGTGCCGAGCGAGGCCGGTTCGCTCATTCTGGAAAACAACTTCATCAAGGAGTACCGGCCCCGGTTCAACGTCCGGTTGAAGGACGACAAGAGCTATCCATCCATCGCGGTGACGGTGAGTGATCAGTTTCCCAGGGTACTGGTGACCCGGAAGCGCGACATTCCCGGGGCTCGCTACTTCGGGCCCTACACCGACGTGGGACAGCTGCGGCGCACGCTTGCGATCATCCGCCGGCTCTACACCGTCCGGAGCTGCCAGGACC
>JBKJZM010000022.1:0-3955 GCA_046715295.1 Gemmatimonadales bacterium
GGATCGGCCCAGTCGAGGTACGTCTTGCGGACGTAAGCCCACCCGATCCTTCGCTTCGCTCAGGATGACACCACTCCGGCAGGACGATGGCACTCCTGGTCCTACCAATCCCCTCAATCTGCGGCTAAATTCCCGGGCTGTTCCGGCTCACTGGGAGGTTCGCCTTGCCGTACAGCATGACGGGGTTCGGCGCTGCGGAAGGTGCGGTTGCCGGACGGCGGCTCCGAGTCGAGATCCGGACGGTGAACCACCGCTACTTCAATCTGTCGGCCAAGCTTCCCAACGACCTCACCATGTTCGAGGGTGAGCTGCGCGAGCGTCTCCGGCGCGATTTCGATCGCGGGCATCTGTCGGTCCAGGCCCGCTGGACCGAAAGCGCCGGTGGCGAAACCGGCTTTACCGTGGATCTCGACCGCGCGCGCATGGTAGCCGCGCGGCTCCGGGAAATGCAGTCACTGCTCGGGCTCGGCGGGGAGGTCACGGTCGAGCTGGTGGCGAGGCAGCCTGAGGTCCTCAGCTCAGCCGCCAACGGAGCGGGCGAGGTTGCCTGGAGCGAGGTCGAGCCGGTGGTAGCTCAGGCAGGTGCCGAGTGCCGGGCCATGCGGAGCCGGGAGGGCCAGGCACTGACGGCCGACCTACGGCATCGGCTGGATATGATGGAGCAGTCCGTCAAAGGCATCGAGGGCCGGGCACCGGAGCGGCTGACCCGGGAGCGGGACCGGCTCAGGACCGCGGTGGCCGAGCTGCTCGACGGACGCACGGTCAACGACGAGCGGCTGGCGCAGGAGCTCGCCTTCGTGGCTGACAAGCTCGACATCACCGAGGAGCTGGTGCGGTTCAGGGCTCACGTCGCTGCTGCGCGCGAGGCACTGGCCGCCGACAAGCCAGTGGGCAAGCAGCTCGGCTTCCTGGCCCAGGAGCTGGGTCGCGAGGTGAATACCATGGGCGCCAAGGCGGGTGATGCCGAGATCGCGCAGCTGGTGATCGCCATGAAGGGTGACCTCGAGAAGTTCCGGGAACAGCTCGAGAATCTCGAGTGAAGCGGCTGTTGCTCGTGCTCTCGGCGCCCTCGGGTGGCGGGAAGACCACCATCGCGAGAAAGCTGCTTCAGGTCCGCAACGACCTTGGCTACTCGGTCTCGGCTACCACCCGGTCCATTCGCAACGGCGAGAAGGAGGCAGTGGACTACTACTTCCTGACCCGCCCGGAGTTCGAGCGCCGCCGAGATGCGCATGAGTTTCTCGAGTGGGCCGAGTACGGTGGTCAGCTCTACGGCACGCTGAACCGGGAGATCGACAGAATCCTGGCAGAGGGACGCCACGCGGTGCTCGACGTCGATATCGAGGGTGCTCGGCAGATTCGGAGTAACCTCTCCAATTCGCTTCAGGTGTTCGTGCTGCCGCCGTCGGCCGAGGTGCTGATCGAGCGCCTGAAGGGACGAAACACCGAGAATCGGGATTTGCTGCGGAAGCGGCTCACCCGTGCCTCCGAGGAACTGACCGCGGTAGCCGAGTACGACTACGCGATCGTGAACGAAGACCTGATCACGGCGGTGACCGAAGTCTCCGCTATTCTGGATGGCAAGGCGGACGACCGTCTGGTGTGTCGGCAAACCCACCTGCCTTCGCAGATCGAGCGGCTGCGGCGGGATGTGGTCAAGGCGGCGGAGAAGATTTGACTGTGCTGGAACCAAAAAAATACCGGAGCCCGACAATGAGAATCATCACCCCCAATGAAGTCGCCCGGCAGGCGGGCAATAAGTATCTAGGCGTGCTCGTCGCGGCCAAATTTGCCCGCTATCTGAACGAGTTCCCCAAGGATCAGCTCCAGCAGCCCACGGAGAAGCTGACCACGAAGGCGCTGCAGGAGCTGGTTGATGGGGACCTGAACTACAAGCTCATCCGCCGCCGTCGCTCCGAGGCCTGATGGTCTGGGCCGGCCGGCACGTCATCCTCGGCGTGTCGGGCGGGATCGCTTGCTATAAGAGCTGCATCCTTGCCCGCCGCCTAGTCGACGCGGGAGCCCGGGTAGACGCGGTCCTCACCGAGGGCGCCGCGGAGTTCGTGCGGCCACTGACATTCGAGGCACTGACAGGGCGCCCCGTCCTGAGCTCTCTCTGGGAGCCGGGTGGGGCGCTCTCGCACGTCCGGCTGGGCACGGAGGCGGACATCATTATTGTGGCACCGGCCACCGCCCACCTGATTGCCCGGGTGGCCCAGGGCATTGTGGACGACGTGCTCACCGCTCTGTTGCTCGCCCGCACCGCGCCATTACTGCTGGCACCCGCGATGAACGATGAGATGTTCGCCAACCCGGCGACAAAGGCCAACCTCGACCTCCTCCGCGCACGCAACGTCGGCATCGTCGGCCCCGAGATCGGTCCACTCGCCGAGGGACCGTCGGAACGGCCGGGACGCATGAGCGAGCCGGAGACCATTCTGGCCCACGCCGCGCGGTCGCTGCGGGCCGGCAAGCTTGGGGGGCGCCGTGTCGTGGTGACGGCGGGGCCGACTCGCGAGGCAATAGACCCGGTCCGGGTGGTGAGCAACCGCTCCAGCGGCAAGATGGGTTACCGGGTCGCCGAGGTGGCCTGGGAGCGCGGGGCCGATGTGGTGCTGATCTCGGGACCCACCGCGTTGCCGGCCCCGATCGGCGTCACCCTGCGCCTGATCGATTCCACCCACGACCTCGAAGCCGCCGTCCGGGCCGAACTGCCCGCGGCCGACGTCCTGGTGATGGCCGCGGCGCCGGCCGACTATCGTCCCAGCAGCCCGAGCGACAGCAAGCGGCCCCGGGTCGAAGGTGCGCTGGCGATCCCGATGGAGCCCACGGACGATATCCTGAATGCCACCAGGGGTCACCGGAAGAAGGGCAGCGTCATCGTGGGCTTTGCGCTGGAGACGGGGGATGCGCTGGCCAAGGGCAAGACCAAGCTCGAGCGCAAGGATCTGGATCTCATCGTGGTCAACGACGCGCTGGAACCGGGCGCCGGCTTCGAGAAGGACACCAACCGTGTGGCCCTGCTCGGCCGCGACGGATGGAGACGGATTCTGCCCTTGCAATCGAAGCGGGACGTGGCAGAGGCAATTTTGGATGAAGTGGAGAAGTCCCTTGGCTGACGAGCTGCTGCGGTATCTGGCCCAGCAGATGGAGCTGGGTGGATCTGAAGTGATTCTCAGCAAGGCACTAGTGGCCCCGCAGGCCCCGAAGCGGATGGAAATCATTGCGCCGAATCCGACCGGTGAGCCGCGGTGGAAGAAGGGCGCACCTCCGATACCGGGTCCCGGCCTCGCGGTGGAAACGCCGGCGCACCACCTGCTGGGCGACGAGCTCGCGTCCTTGAACACGCTGGACGAAATTGCCGAGCGGATCCGGACCAGCCACTGCTGTGCGCTGTGCCCCACTCGGGTCAACGCGGTGCCGGGCGAGGGCAATCCGAACGCGCGGCTCATGCTGGTGGGAGAGGGGCCCGGCGCCACCGAAGACGCGACCGGGAGGCCGTTCGTGGGTCAGGCCGGCTCGCTGCTCGACGGCATTCTGGAGGCCATTGAAGTTCCCCGGGATTCAGTGTACATCACCAACGTTGTCAAGTGCCGTCCTCCAGGAAATCGAAAGCCCTTGCCGGATGAAGTCTCCGCCTGTATTCCCTATCTCTACCGCCAGCTCGAGCTCATCAAGCCGAAGGTAATCCTCGCGCTCGGCGGCACGGCGGGGGAAACCTTGCTGGCGGTGAGAAAGAGCCTGGGAGAACTCCGCGGCAAGGTGCACACGCTCAACGGCATTCCGCTCGTCGTGACGTACCATCCCGCGGCGCTGCTCCGCAACCCAAACTGGAAGAAGCCGACCTGGGATGACGTCCGTATCGTCAGGCAATTACTCGACCGCTGATCCCTACGTGGGCCGGTCGGCCCCCTGGAGTCAGGAAGCCGAGCAGGCCGTGCTCGGCGCCATGCTG
>JBKJZM010000023.1:0-19435 GCA_046715295.1 Gemmatimonadales bacterium
GATCGTACCAGTGCGCGGCCACGGAGGGCTCGAGCTCAGCCCTGCGGGCAAACCCCTCAGCGGCGGCGCGAAGCGACCCGCTCTCGTAAAGTTTCTCCGGTGGAGGAGACTGCGCCGTGAGCCCGCCGGCAAGCAAACCCACGACCATCCCGGTAACGACGCCACGAGCCCGCCAACCGCGCAGCGAGCCCCCAAGCCGGCGCATTAACTCCTGGACTTCAGCCACGAGAGCAGCATCCTCCTCGGAGATCTCGCCGGGACCATATCGCCGAGCCAGCAGTTGCTCCCGAGCCGCGGCCAATCTCCTGGCCGTGTCGGCATCACCACCGGCCGCTCGCACCGCAGCCGCAAGTCCGGTCCGCGAGCGATGGTCCGGGTCCGGCACCAGGCTCCGCACCACCGCATCGAGCACTTCCTCCGCGCCGCGCAGTCCCGCTGTTGGAGAGATGACGCGCACCGGACGCCGCCGCGGTCGCCATCCGCGACCAAAAACCACGAGAGGAGGCAGCAACAGGAGCACCACCCAGGCCCAGTCCGGAACCACCTGTGCCACCCGTCGTGTGAGCGCCGCCGACCCACCCGGCAGGAGCGCCGGAGGCAATGCTGCCGAGTTCGCGGACTCGCCGCCCGCCGCCACTGGCAGCGAGGCCGCGCCGGTCCCCGCTGCGCGGTATGCCCGGGCCGCCAGGTCGTAATACGAGTAGTGGACGGCCGGCAGCACCAGGGGCCCTATCGAATCCGGTACGACCAGATACCGGAAGCTCTTGACCCCACCCACCTGGCCGTCCACGGTGGTCACCTGCTCGTCGACCCGGTCCGCGTACGCGCGGGCGGTGCGAGGCCACCGGATCGCGGGGGGAGGCCAGAGCGCCGAGTTACCTACGCCGGAGAGTGCCACCTCGACAGCGACCCCTTCGCCCCGGTGCGCAGTGGGAGGTGTGATTCGACGCTCCACTCGCAGTCCCGAACCCACCGCTCCCGTGAAGTCAGCCGGCCGGCCCTCGCTGGGGAGTGGCCGCACTGTCAGGGTCTCGGGCCGGCTGGTCAGGGCAAACCGCTCTTCCTGACTGAAGAATTGCAGGGCGAGCGGCGTGCTGTATTTCAGCATGGCGCGCGGCATTGCAATGGTTCCGGCCACCAGAGGGAATACCACCTGGTGGGCGACGAAGAGGTCGTACGCGATACCGCCGATGTTGCGGGTGACGGCGATGCCGGGCGGCGCCGCCTGCGGATAGCTCCAGACGCCGTCGATCACGGGCGGTTGCAGCGTCGGCGGGCGGCGGAGCTGCAAGCGCAGGTCACGGGGGAACCAGGCAGCGGTAACGACGTCGACCTGTTCGCCGACTCGAACCGTATCGGCCGATACCACCAACGCTACCGCCGCTTTGCCTCGTGGCGGTGGTGGGGTGCGTTCCAGCAGACTGCGGAGCCTGGGATTGAGCGCGGTGGCCGTTACCGCGGCGCTCGGCTCGACATCGACCACAACGGCCGCCGCCTCGGCGGTCTCACGGCCCTGGGTGGCGCGAGCCGGACCGATCTGCCAACGACCCGGACGCAGCGCCCGAAGACGGACCTCCAATACCGTGGTGCGGATGGGACCCCCGGATAGGGAGACTTCGGTGCGCTCGCTGCGGGAGATGATCTCGAACCCGTTAAGAGGTGCAAGGATCAGGTTCATCGGCTCCGACGACGAGCTGACCGCGCGCGCGGTATACACCACCTCGTCTCCCACCGAGACTCGATCGTGATCGACCGACACGTGGAGCTCGGGTGGCCCCGACAGCAGCAGCACCAGCAGGACGATGGCGATCACCAGTCCTTGACCCCGCCGCCGGGGTTGCCCTTGAGCCGGCGCTGCTGGTCAGCACGGGTCTCTCGCTCACGCCGCTCCATAGAGTTCAGAATCTGCTCCGCCTGGCTTCGGCTGAGTCCCTGATCCTGGTTCTCGGGCCGGCTGGGCTCCGGCGATTGTGAGCCGCCCCCCCCACCCGCAGGTGGTTTTCCGCCGCCGCCGCCACCACCTCCCCCTGCCGGCGGGGGGCGGCGGCGCTCGGCTAATTCGAGATTCCATTTCGCGCGGGCCGACGATGGTTGCAGCAGCAGTGCTTCGCGCAGCCGTCCGGCGGCTTGATCGAGGTGCTCATCCCGCTTGGCCGTGTCGGCCGCCGCCAGGAGCAGGCCGGCCACGCCCAGATTGTACAGGGCCCGATACCTCAAGTCCGGATCGAGAGACTTGGCGGCTTCGGTCAGCGCACCCTGGGCAACCTCGAACCGATGCGCATCCAGGGCCGCTGTGCCCGCGTTATAGAATGCGGTGTCGCGTGCGCTCCCTTGCGCCTCCTTGAGGAATGCGGCGGCTGCCCCGGCGGGGTCTCCGGCCGCCATGGCGCGGCTGCCGTCGGTGGGTCGCTGCGCAGCGGCCGAAGTCGACAACAGCAACGAACCCGCCAGGCTGACCAACGCCGGGCCGGGTCGAGCGAGGGTGTACCCCAGCAGCAGCACACCAGCCGCCAGCACCGGGATCCACGCGCGGGGCACCAGGTCGCTGATTCGAGCGTCGGAAGTGGGACTTCGCTTCATGGCGGCCACCACTTCGCGGACCGCCCCGGCCTGGTCCGCGAGCTCGCTGGGCACCAGGGTGCCCTCGGCCGCGTCCACCAATGCCTGGAGTACATCATCTCGCCTCTGCGTCCGGACCACGTTTCCCTCTTCGTCCTGCTTGTACTCCAACAAGGTGCCCGACGAATCCCGGAGCGGTATCCGGGTCGGTAGCGCGCGACCTTGTGCCACCACGATCAGGCGGACGCCGGCGTCCTTGAGTTCCTCGGCCGCCGCAATCGCCCCCGGTAGGGTGTCGTGCCCTTCGCCGTCGCTGAAGAGGACCAGCACACGGTCGGCCGCGTCGGTGGCGGCACTGAGAAGCTGGGTGCCCTGAGTGAGAACCGCCGTGAGGTTGGTGCCTCCCTCGCTGGCAAGGTCTGGATCCAGCGCATCCAGATACATCCGTATGGCGCCACCATCGGTCGTGAGGGGGGCCAGGATGTAGCTTCTGCCGGCGAACGCGATCATGCCGAGCCGGTCGCCTTCGAGGTCCTGAATCAGCCGGCGGGCCTCGCGTGACGCGCGCTGCAAACGGCTCGGTGCGACATCCTCGGCAAGCATGGATCGGCTGATGTCCATGGCAAAGACCAGACTCAGCGCGCGGGTCTCGGTCTTGACCTCGGTGCGGCCGGCCCGCGGCCCCGCCAGACCGACGGCTGCCAGCAGCGTCGCCACGCCGACCGCCGCCGGCGCCCAACCCCCGCGGGCGCGCGCAATCCGGCCGAGCGAAGGAGACCACCGCCGCGCCAACTGGATACGGCGGCGCCGGGCGAGCCAGGCCGCGCAGGCGAACGCCAGCGCGAGCACCGGGGCGAGAAAGAGGACCAGCGGCGAATCGAACGTCATGGAACCCGCACCACAAGAGTGGTCGCCAGGAGGAGCTCGAGCGCCAGCGCGCCGAGCCCCAGCAGGATCAGCGGCCGGGTGGTCTCATCGTACCGGGTGTAACGAGTCACCTGAATCGGTGTCTTCTCCAGGGCATCGATCTGGCGGAAGATCCGGCTCAGGGCCTCGCTGTCCTTGGCCCTGAAGTAGCGTCCACCGGTCTTCTGCGCGATCTCCTGGAGTAACGGCTCGTCGATACGCACAGGGAGCAGCTCGTAGCGAAAGCCACCCAAACCGCGGCCGGTGGGAATGGGCGCCTCACCGATGGTGCCAACGCCAATGGTGTACACTTTGATGCCGAACGCCGCCGCGGTGGCCGCCGCCGTCCGGGGATCGATCAGCCCCTTGTTGTTCTCCCCGTCGGTCAGCAGCAGAATGACTTTGGACTTGTCGGGCGCCCGCCGCAGCCGGTTCACGGCGGTGGCCAAACCACTGCCGATCGCTGTGCCGTCTTCCAGGCTGCCGATCTTGAGGTCCATGACCGCCTGCTCGATGACGGGATAATCCAGGGTCACCGGCACCTGGGTGAGCGCCTCCCCGGCGAACGCAACCAGACCGATCCGGTCCGCGCTGCGCCCGCGAATGAAGCCTACCGCCTGCCGCTTGGCCACCTCCAAACGATTGGAAGGGGCGAAGTCCTCGGCGAGCATGCTGCTGGAGATGTCGATCGTGATGACGATCGCGATTCCCTCCTGTTTCACCTCAACCGTATCGCCGCCGATCCGTGGACCGGCGGCGGCGAAGACCAGCGCCGCCAACGCCAGGGCGCGCAGCGCCGGCGGAAGCATGACCCACCACCGGCGCCTGACCGCTTCCGCCGGGAGGGAGACGTCGCTGTACGTGGCCGCAGGGGTCTCGCCCTTCCGGCGCCGCCACCACCAGAAGGCGAGCGCGATCAGGAGTAATACCAGCAGCCAGGGGCGGGCGAAGCTCATGCGGCGTTGCGGAGCAGACGGTCGCGCATCTCGGTGGTCGAGCGGGAGAGTCTCATCACCTCCGAAGACGGCACCAGGCCGAAGCGCACATTGTCGAGCGCGCGCAGCAGCTCACTCAGCTCCTCCAGTGGCCATTCGGGCCGCGCAGCAGCGATTTCAGCCAGGACTCGCTCGGTATCCATTCCCGGATAGGCGCTCGTCACTCGCTGTTCCACCGCGGCCCGGAGCCTGGCGGCGGCCACGTTAGCGACGGCGCGGTACTCTCCAGCGTCGGCCCAGCGCGCCAGCGGGGGCTCGAGCGCATCGGGCCGAAGCACGAGAGGTGCCCCGCGTGCCGGTTTGCCGCGCCGGCGCCACCAGAGGTGAAGGGGCAAGAGCAGGGCTACGGCCGTGAGCCAGAGAAGGGCGACTGGAGCCAGGCTGACTACGTTCCGGGAGACGACGCTGGCCCGGGGTTGTGGCGCCAGGACCGAGTCGGGGGGTACCGGAGGGAGGACACTTCTGATCTCGACGCTGAGGCGGATAGATCCCAAGGAGTCGACCGTCCCGCCCGGCCCGAGCAGCAGCGGGCCCGGGAGCTCGATGGTGTGTTGCCCCGGTCGCCAGAGCACGACCGGATATGAGATCTCGGCCGAGTCTCCGGTCATGACCACGCGACCACGCCCCAGCAGCTCGATTGGGTCAGCGGCCTCCCAGTCGCCGGCTCGGACTGTATACCCGGCCGGGACCCGAACCGTTCGGTTGAGCCAGACGGTGTCACCCACGCTCGGTGCGAGACCCTGGAGGAGGAGGCTCGCCCCGAGCCAGGACGGCAGCAGGAGGGGTTTGGCCAACGATGCCAGCAAGGCAGTCACGCGCGATTGATCCGGCGAGCGCGGCGCGCGAAGGCCCGCCGCAAGGGGATAGAGTAATCTCTGCCGGTCTCCAGCCGGACGTGATCGGCCCCCGAAGCGGCGAGAGACCGGGCACGGTCCTCCCGGCGACGCTGCGCGAGTAGCGCCACCCGGGCCCGCACATCCTTGCTGCCAGTGTCGACCAGCACTCGACGCCCGGACTCGGCATCGACGATCTCGATCCAGCCGGACTCGGGCAGGTGGTGCTCCCGGGGATCGTCCACCGTGATCGCGACCACGTCGTGGCGCGCGCCGAGCCGGCGCAGCGGCCGCTCCCACCCTTCGGCGATAAAATCGGACAGTACCACCACAATGCTCCGGTGCCGCAGGACCCGGCTGGCGTAGGAGAGACTGGCTCCCAGATTGGTGCGCCGACCGGCGGGCTGGAACGCAACCAGGTCGCGGATCACCCGAAGTGCGTGGCGGCGGCCCTTCCGCGGCGGGATCACCCGCTCGACCGTATCGGAGAAGAGCAATGCCCCAACCCGGTCGTTATGATGCGCCGCGGCGAGCGCCAGGACGGCGGCGATTTCCACCGAGAGCGCGGCTTTGGTCACCGGCTCGCCGAAGCGGGTCGATCCGGACTGGTCCACTACCAGCATGACCGTCAGCTCCCGCTCCTCGGTGAAGGTCTTCACATAGGGACTGGCCAGGCGCGCGGACACGTTCCAGTCGATGGAGCGGAAGTCGTCGCCGTGCTCGTACGCGCGTACCTCGGCGAACTCCATTCCCTGCCCTCGAAAGACGGACCGGTACTCGCCCGCGAACAGCGAACCTACAAGGCCCCGGGTTCGGAGCTCGATTGATTTGACCTGTTTGAGTATCTCGGGAGAGACGGCTGGCATGGATATGAGTTCTAGAGTCGAGGGTCTAGAATCTCGGTCTCCTCACGGAACCTTCAACGCGCCCAGCACCCGGGTCACCACATCATCCGTCGATACGTCCTCGGCTTCGGCTTCGAAGGTGAGCACGATCCGGTGGCGGAGCACGTCAGGGGCCAGAGCCCGCACATCCTCGGGAACCACGTAGGCACGCTCCCGCAGAAAGGCGTGGGCGCGTGCCGCCTGCGCCAGGGCAATGGACGCCCGGGGTGACCCGCCGAACGCAACCAGGGGCTTGAGATCGTTGAGACCCACCAGGCCGGGGTCGCGCGTGGCGCGGATCAGATCGACGATGTAGTCCACCACCTTCTGGTCCATGTACAGCCCGGCGATAGCGCTACGTGCCACGAGAATGGCATCCGTCTCGAGCAGACGCTCGACGGGGATCTCCTGGCCGCCGCTCATCCGCAGCAGAATCTCTTTCTCCTCGTCTCGGGTGGGATAGCCGACCCGCACCTTCAGCATGAACCGGTCCAGCTGCGCCTCGGGGAGAGGATAGGTGCCCTCGCTCTCGATCGGGTTCTGGGTGGCGAGTACCAGAAACGGCTCCTGCAGCGGGTAGGTCGTGCCGCCGATGGTCACCTGGTGTTCCTGCATTGCCTCCAGCAACGCCGCCTGAACCTTGGCCGGCGCCCGGTTGATCTCGTCCGCCAGGATGATCTGGGCGAAGAGCGGTCCCTTCTTGACGTGAAACTCCTGACTCTTCTGGTTGAAAACCATCGTGCCGATCACGTCGGCAGGCAGGAGATCGGGCGTAAACTGAATGCGGGAAAACGAAGCGTGGATGATTTCCGAGAGGGTCCGCACCGCTAGAGTCTTGGCCAGGCCGGGCACACCCTCGAGCAGGATGTGGCCACCGGTCAGCAGTCCCACCAGCAGCCGCTCCACCATGGCATCCTGGCCCACGATCCGGCGAGACACTTCCTTCAGGATCCGCTGAACCGGTAGCAGCTCCGCGGGCTTGGGGCTCAGCTTGGTGGCGCTCACTTCGTGCTCCTCGATATCTGGCGTGTTCGCTTACCCGACGCCGACTTGGCAGGACCGGTTTCACCGCCGTCGGGCGTGAGGTGGACCGCCTTGTAGAGCGAGGCCTCCTCCCGAGGGGTGAGCGGCCGATACCGGCCCGGCGCTAGGTCGCCCAGCCTGACAGGGCCGTAGGAAAGACGAGCCAGTCGCTCGACCTTGAGGCCCATGGACTCGCACCAGCGACGCACGATCCGGTTGCGCCCTTCCTCGAGGGTGAGGTCAAGAATGCTGCGACCATCCTTGCCCGGCCGGACCCTGACGTCGGTCGGCACCACGGCCCGACCGTCGATCACGATCCGCTCCCGCGCCACTGCCGCTATCTCGGCGGTGGGACGGCCGTGAACGAGAGCGGTGTAGCGGCGAGGGATCCGGTATTTCGGATGAGTGAGCCGATGCACTGCTTCACCGTCGGTGGTCAGGATCAGCAGTCCGGTGGTCATGACATCGAGCCGGCCCACATAGGTGAGGGCGGCAGGATTGGGAATGAAGTCCAGCACGGTGCGGCGTCCTTCTTCATCGTTGGCCGTCGTGACCACGCCGAGCGGCTTGTGGAACGCCAGCCACCGGCGATCCTGCGTCTTGACCGGCTTCCTGCCCACCGTGATTCGTTGGCGCTCAGGGTCCACTTTCATGCCGAGGGTCGCGGGCTTACCGTCGACCTTTACCTGGCCATCCTCGATCAGCTTCTCCGCCGCACGCCTGGATGCAACCCCCGCTCGCGCCAGCGCACGCTGGAGCCGCATCTCAGTCATGACTCGGCCTCGACATACGCTGCCGCGTCATCCGCACCTTCGGAGGTGGCAAGGTGCGGCCGCAGCGCGATGGTGAGCTCCTCCGCCTTGGGAAGATCGGCCAGATCACGCATTCCCAGGAGCTCGAGGAAAAGGGCGGTGGTGCCGTACAGGAGTGGCCGGCCCAACGCCTCGCTGCGGCCAACGACCTCGATCAGGCCCCGCTCCTGCAGCGAGCGCAACACGCCACCGGCCGAGACGCCGCGAATCTCCTCGATCTCCACCCGCCCAACCGGTTGCCGGTAGGCGATGACCGCGAGCGTCTCCAGCGTCGCAGCCGTGAGCTTCGGGGTGCGCACCGAAAACTGCGCCCGCTCAATGGCAGCGGCATGCACCGGCCGCGTCAGGATCTGGTATCCGCCGGACAGGTCCACCAGCTCCACTCCGTGCTGGTTGAAGTCATAGTGCTCGCGCAACTGCACCAGCGCCACCCGGACATCGGCAGCGTTGGCATCGGGATCGAGAGCCGTCAGCTCCTCGGCTGTCAGCGGCCGGCAGGCGGAGAAGAGCGCCGCTTCAATCAGTTGAGCGAGGGGACTCACGAGCGATCACCATCGGGCAGAAGGGGGTGGGCTGGAGAAGGCGGAGACTTCCCCGCTTCGCCAGCTCCAGCAGAGCCAGCAGGGTAGAAAGCACGTCGACGATCGTGCCCCCCGAACCGAGGGCGTCCAGCCAGCGGATTTCCGCCTGACCGACGAGGAGGTCTTCGATCCGGCGTGTGGCCGATTCCACATCCAGCGGCCGGGCCACGACCGAGTGCAACACCGGCGAGGGGATCGCGGCGATGACCCGGTCGATGGCGGCGAGCATGTCGAAGAGGTTCAGTGTAAGCGGCGGTGGCGGCAGCGCCGGGGGCGGAGGCAGGTACCCGCGGGCCAACTGCTCCGCCCTCCTCTCGGCGGCCCGGCCCAGCCAGACCGCCACTTCCCGGACCTGCTGGTACTCCAACAACCGGCGCACCAGCTCCGCGCGCGGATCCTCCCAGCCGTCCTCCTCGACCCCTCGCGGCAGCAGCATCTGCGCCTTGAGACGCACCAAACGGCTCGCCATGTCGAGGTAGTCCGCCGCCTGGTTGAGGCCGAGCTCGTGGACCGCCTGAAGAAATTGATCAGCGATCCGCGCGATCGGGATATCGGCGATCTCGAGCTCCTCCTCCCGCAGGAGATGCAGCAAGAGGTCGAGCGGGCCGGAGAATGCCTCGAGCTCCACCACGAACCCCATCCCTGCACCGAAAGCGGTGGTAGGCACCTCAGGAAGGGTGGTGGGCTCAGTCGCGGTCATGACTGAAAGATGTTCCACCCGTCCCCCACATGGAACGGCAAGATCACCCGCAGCAGCGCATTCCGAATCGCGTAGGCGGGCGTCAGCAGGATCGAGACCACCGGAGGGAACAGGAACAGGAGGATGAACAGAGGCAGGTAGCCGAAACGCTGCAACCCGCGGTACCAGGTGCCCGCGCGGGGTGGCAGTGCATGATAGACCAGGTGTGAGCCGTCCAGAGGTGGAATCGGGATCAGATTGAAAAAGCAGAGGATCAGGTTGAGCCAGATCCCGTAGACCATCATGCGCTGCGCCGTGTCGAGTACTGGGATCGCCAAGGGCACGGACGGGGCCAGGAGGCCGAGTAGTACGAACAGAACCGAGCAAGTCAGCGCGATCAGGAGATTGGTGGCGACACCAGCCACGGACACCAACAGATCGCCGGTCACATAGTGCCTGAACTTACGCGAGTCTACTGGGACCGGCTTGGCCCCACCAAAGGCGTATTGCCCGTTAGAGCCAAACCAGATCAGCGCCGGCATGAGGATGCTCATCCAGGGATCGATGTGCGGCAGCGGATTGAGAGTCACCCGTCCCAGCCGGTATGCCGTGTCGTCACCCTGCCGGAGCGCGACCGCCGCGTGGGCATACTCATGAGCGCACATAGCGAAAACCAGCATGGGGAAGGCCAGCACAAAATCGCCGAGTTGTCGATCCAGGAGACCGCCTCTATCTGGGGGGCGCCGAAGGTTAAACGTGCCACGAGGACAAAGTCAAAACCGCGTCCCGCTTGACCTTGCGTCCCCAGTGGCCTATTTTTTCGGGCTCAGCTTCCGGAGCGATTCCGGAACGAACTTCTCCGTTACCGAGGTCGCCGTGCCCCGTATCAAGTCCGCTGCCAAGCGTATGCGCCAAGGTCGAGCCCGCGCCGTTCACAACCGCACCCATCGAAGCGAGTTGCGGACAGCGCTCAGAAAAGTCCGGGCTGCCACCGGAGCCGAGGCGGCGACTGCGTACGCCGAGGCCGTGAAGCTTCTTGACCGCGCTGCCCAGAAGAGCATCGTCCATAAAAACGCGGCGGCCCGTCAAAAAAGCCGGCTGGCCAAGCTGATCGCCGGTAAGAAGTGATCGGTAAAAGTGAGAAGGAAGAAGGGGAATCAAATGGGGCGCCTGGGTTGAAGGGCGCCCTTTCAGTTTTGGCGGGATTGGCCTGAGAAACTACTTCAAGACTAACACATTAAGTTATGTGATAACATAGTGTTCACTCACTGTTAAAGCTCACGTCTCAACTCCTAAACCCCAGCCAGCTCCGCGCCGCAGCGCTCACAGTACCATTCCGTCGGACGATTAAGGGTCCCGCATTCCCCGCATTTCAGCGTCTTGGCGACCCCAGAGGCGGCCTTACCCCCACCGCCGGCCGCGGCCGCCGCGCTGGGCGCAGAGGATTCACGCGGCGTGGCCGTCGTGGTGATGGCCGGCATCCCTGGATTGCTGGTGCGCCGGCCCGTCATCCGGGATGGCTCCTCGTCGGACACCGACTTCAGAAAGGCCATCTCATCGACCGGGGCCGCCGCAGGCTCGGGCTGCCGCGGCTTCGCCGGCGGGGTCACCGGCTCCGGCTCGTCGGTAACGTGGGTAACCAGGAGCGCCTGCTCCACCACCTCGGGACGCGAGCCGCGGGGGGCCGAAGGAGGAGGCGGTGGCGGTGTCGGGGCGGCGGTCGAGCGCGGGCCCGCAACCAGCGCCTGGATTTCAGTGAGTCGGGTGATCTCGCTGCCAATGGCTCGGAGCCGGGCGCGGAGCTGTTCGATGCCTTTCTTGCTCTGCTCGCTATGCCGCCGCCACTCATCCTCACTGTACTCTCCAACGGAGTGCCGCACCTCCGCCTCTGCCAGCGCTTCTTCCGCAGACCGCCGTTCCCGATCGAGCTCAGCCTGGGAGGCATGCTGCTGCTCGAGCTCCTCGGCGATGGCCGCGCTCCGCCCTCGCAACTGCTCCATTACCGACTCGAGCCGAGCCTCGTAGTCACCCCGTACCCGCTGGCGCACCGCGGGTGAGGCCTTATCACCAGACGTGTCGAGGCGAAGGATCCACTCTTCGTACTGCGAGCGTTGCTCCAGCAGCGCCTCGATGGTCACTTCAGAATCCGTGGTCGTTTTGGCCATGGGAAGCGTTTCCTCTCCTCCGCTCTAAGACGTCGATCTGCTCCTGGCTGAGCCGATTCACCCTACCGAGAGCTCGTGCAGCTAGGAGGATCCGGGCGCCATGCTCCAGGTTTTCCAATCGAATTCGGGCTTGAGCCAGGTGCCGGCACCACGTCAGCGCGCCGTCGTTTGCCCGAAGGAGCGCGACGTGCCTATCCAGAATAGGGCGAGGTGCCCTGCGTTCCTTATGATATACCCTCAGATGCAAATCTAATTCGGTCGTCGGCTCCCGATAGCCTCTGGTGCCGCGCCCTTCCTCTCGCGCCGCCCCCGTGGCCGGAGGGCCACTCTCAGCGGGCTCGCTGAAACACGACCTGTCCCCTGACGATCGTTACGTCGGCCCGGCCGGTGAGCCGGCGTCCGGTGAAAGGCGTGTTCCGGCTTTTGGAGAAGAACTCGGCCGGGTTGACGACCCACTCCACCTTGGGATCGGCGATGAGCACATCGGCGGGAGAGCCGGCCGCGAGCGTGCCACCAGGAAGATTGAAGATGCGCGCCGGCATGGTACTCATCCGGTTCACCAGGTCGGGCAGAGTCAAGAGACCAGGCTCCACCAACTCACTGATCGCCAGTCCCAGCGCCGTCTCCAGGCCGATGATACCGTTCGGTGCGTTGTCGAACTCCCGCTCCTTGGCGTCGTAGTGGTGCGGAGCGTGATCGGTGCAGATCGCATCGATGGTCCCATCTCGGAGTGCCTGGCGGATCGCTTCCCGATCCTCCGGCTCCCGCAGGGGTGGGTTCATCTTCGCGTTCGTGTCGTAGCCTTCGCAACGCTCGTGGGTGAGCGTGAAATGGTGGGGGCACGCTTCGGCGGTATCCCGGATGCCTTTTTCCTTGCCCCGGCGAATCAACTCCGCCGATCCCCGGGTCGACATATGACAGAGATGGACGTGGCCACCGGTCAGCTCCGCCAGGAGGATGTTTCGTGCGACCATGATCTCCTCGGCCGCGCCTGGTATCCCCTTCAGTCCGAGCCGGGTTGACACGATCCCCTCGTGCATCGCTCCGCCGGCCGCGAGTGTGGGATCCTCGCAGTGGTCGGCGACCGGTATCCCGAAGGTGCGGGCATACTCCAGTGCGGTGCGCATCAGATGACTGGAAACCACCGGTTTGCCATCGTCGCTGACGGCAACCGCCCCTGCCCCGACCAGCTCTCCGAACTCCGCAAGCTGCTGCCCCTTCTGACCCAGTGAGATGGCCCCGATGGGATAGACCCGCGCCTTGCCGGCGCGCTGGGCCTGGCTCACGATGAAGCCGATGGCCGCCTGATTGTCGGTGACCGGGTCGGTATTAGGCATGGCGCAAACCGCGGTGAATCCTCCGGCGGCGGCGGCCATGGCGCCGGTTGCCACCGTCTCGAGCTCCTCCTGGCCCGGCTCGCGCAGATGCACGTGGAGGTCGATCAGCCCCGGGGTGACGATCTTGCCGGACGCCTCGAGCACCAGCGCGCCGTCGGGCGTCCCGATATCGCGTCCTACCGCGGCTACCTTGCCCCCATCGAGATAGACATCCGCGATGCCGTCGGTACCACGCGAAGGATCGATGACCCGCCCACCCCGAATAAGGATCGGCTTCATCGCTCGTCCGCTCCGCCCTGGGCCCGATCCGGGGATCCGCCCGCCAGCAGATACAGGACCGCCATGCGAACCGCGACGCCATTGGTCACCTGCGGCAGGATGACGCTATGGGGACCATCGGCCACGTCGCTATCGATTTCGACCCCCCGGTTCATCGGCCCCGGGTGGAGGATGATCAGATCCTTCGGCGCCCGGGCCAGCCGCTCGGAGGTGACACCGAACACCCGGTTGTATTCCCGCAGCGATGGGAGGAACCCCCCTTCCATGCGTTCGAGCTGGAGCCGAAGGACGTTCAACGCATCGGCCCACTGAATCGCGTCTTCGATCCGGGGAAGGATGGTGACACCGAGTTCCTGGACGTTCCGCGGCAGCAGCGAGGCGGGGCCGCAGACTCCTACTTCTGCACCCAGCTTGGTGAGCCCCCAGATGTTGCTGCGCGCCACCCGGCTGTGGAGGATGTCACCACAGATCGCCACCTTGAGCCCCTTGATGCGCTTGAAACGGTCGCGCAGCGTAAGCATGTCGAGCAATCCCTGGGTGGGATGCTCGTGCTTGCCGTCGCCCGCATTGATCACGTTGGACCGGATCCGCTGGCCGAGGAACTGCGCCGCGCCCGATGCGCCGTGCCGGATCACCACCATGTCGATCCGCATGGCCTCGAGATTCTTGGCCGTGTCCACCAGGGTCTCGCCCTTGCTCACCGAGGAGCCGGCGGCCGCTACATTCACCGTGTCGGCCGACAATCGCTTCTCGGCGAACTCGAACGAGATGCGGGTGCGGGTGGAGGCCTCGAAGAAGAGGTTGACGATTGTCTTCCCCCGCAGCGCGGGCACCTTCTTGATGGCGCGCTCGCTGACCTCCTTGAAGGGCTCCGCCGTATCCAGGATGAGCAGGATCTGCTCCGCGCTCAGCGGCTCGAGGCCGACCAGATCCTTGCCGAGGGTGGGAGTCATGTCATTTGCCCCGAACCAACTCGACCGCGTCGCGCCCGTCGAGCTCGGAGACGAAGACGTCTACCCGGTCCTTGGGTCCGGTGCTGACGCTGGTCCCGACGATGTCGGCCTGGATGGGAAGCTCGCGGCCGCCCCGGTCGATGAGGACGCAGAGCAGCACCCGTTGCGGGCGGCCGAAGTCGGCGAACTCGTCGAGCGCCGCCCGCACCGTGCGGCCGGTAAAGAGCACGTCGTCCACGATGACGACGGTCTTGCCGTCGAGATCCGGCAGGCTGGTCTCGCCCACCACCGGCCGTGGTCCGATGGTCTGGAGATCGTCTCTATAGAGAGTGATGTCGAGCTTGCCACAGGGGAGGTTCGAGCCTTCTGAGGCATCTATGAGGCGCTTCAAGCGGTCAGCCAGCTCGACGCCTCGGCGCTGAATCCCGACGAGGACGAGCGCTTCGGTGCCCCGGCTCCGCTCGACGATCTCACTCGCCATGCGCGCCAGCGTGCGGCCGAAAGCGCGGTCGTCGAGAAGAGGCGTACGGGAGGGCATTAAGGCGGGAAGCTAGCGAGGAGGGACGTAGGGCGAAAGGTCAACGCGACCGAGGCGTATTCCGGGTGAGTCACCGTTCGACGCGGTCCAGCCCACTACCGCGACGCTATCGTTGAGAACGGCGAGTTGAGGGTACCGGCCATCTTCGGAGCCGGACACCACGAGCCGTCCGGCAAGCCGGCCCCCGGGCAAGAGGCGGGCAAGGCTGATGAGCCTCTTGCCGTCAGCCGCCCCGTCGTAGGCGGCAAGCGCCCCCCCATCAGGCAATGCCACAACTGCTGGATGCGCCACTCCCAGTCCGGCACCGGTAACGAGGGCGACCGCTGGCGCGGCACCGCCACTCGGTGACTGGCGGACATAGTACACGCCGAGCCCGCCTTCCTTGCCGGTATACCAGGCCACGTGCACGGTACCGTCGGTACCGGTCGCGATGGCGGGACCGGTATGAGGGCAACCAGCATAGGTCCAATCATCCGGGTGGACGCGCTTCGGCTCCGATGAGCGATCGTCTGCCACCGCAGTGACCACGTCACGAACATTTCCTGGAAAATGTTGCCGCCAGGCCGCGATCGCCCGGCCGTCCCCACCCCGCGCGAGCGAGACTCTGCAACAGGGACAGGCAGCTTCCCAGGCCCGCCTGTTGGGACCCCAGGAGCCGCCAAAATCGGGAGATGTGGCGAGGTAGATGCTGGCATCGGGCTCGGCGGCGTGCTCCGCATGCCCGTCGGATCCCGACGACAGCGGCGCTGCCACGTCGCGCTCGTCCAGCCACGCCACGGTCAGGCCCGAGTCGCCGGACCACGCGGCTCCATGGAACTGATGGCTCACCGGGGCTCGGGTGGTGTCGTCGTTGAGTGTGATCGGATTGGACCAGTGCAATCCGCCGTCGCCCGACCTGGCAAAGCGGAGCATTGTCGCCGGCCACTTGCGTCCGGGGACCGCGATGCTGTTGGGCCAGACCAGCGCCATGCGCTCCCCGGGCCCGACGACAAGGCGGGGTGAGGATTCTCCGTGGGGATGCACTTCGTCGGGGGCTTCGGTCCCACCGGCAACCCGTACCGGAGACGACCACTTCCCGCCCCCATTGGTGGAGCGGGCTGTGTACAGCTGCCAGACCCTCCCGTCTCCCTCGATCCAGCTCAGCATCAGATCGCCGGACCTGGGCACGATGGCAAGAGCGAGGTCGGCCGATTGCGACTTACCGGCGGATGGGGCCTCCAGTCTCGTGACCCGAAGGCCGGAGCCGTTGCCGCAACCCCACGCGACGAGACCCACCAGAGCTACGCCAATAGTGGCCCGGCCCTGGCGGAAGAACGGGGAGCTCTGTGAGAGGCTCATCATCGACTCCACCTCAAACCCAGGTAGAATGCCCGGCCATCTGCCGGCTCGAACGAGCGCCCGGCCGCGTTATCCACCTGGACCGACGCACTGTACTGAGTATCGGTCAGGTTCTCGCCGGCGGCAAAGGCCGTGAGGCCGAGCCGGTCAAAGTCATACTCGGCTCGAAGGCCGAGCGTAGTCCATCCGTTGTTCGAAGCGGTATTCGCGCTGTTGATGAAATACGAGCCTGGCACCCATTCGACTTTCGGCGCCAGCGAGAAGCCTGACGGATGCCGGTACTGCACCTCGGCCTGAAGGTGATGCTCCGGCGCGCCAGGTATGTCGTTGCCCTCGAAGTCGGGGTCGTCCAGAAAACGGTACCGGGCGAAGGTGTACGCCAGCCGCAGGCGGGCCTCGTCCTGCTTCTCACCCCGGCGGAAGACGCCACCCTGAATCCCGTACTCCAGACCAGTCTCGAGCCCATAGTGCCGGGTGCGGGGAGCGTTCCGGTAGGTCGGGACGGTGAAGGGAGCGCCGGGGAAAGGCTCCACGTTGATGTTGAGGATCTCGTTCTTGAGCTCGACATCGTATGCTGCCACGTCCCAGCCGATCGCGCCGGAGCGTCCCCGGATGCCGAGCTCGAACTGCCAGGCATCCTGGCCGGCCAGGTCGACGAACCCCGGCACGGTGAGGCTGTTGAGCTCCAGCAGGAGCGGCGGTTCGAACGAACGACTCACGTTGGCGTAGACCTGACCCTGCAGCCGGGGGATGGCGTACAGCATCCCGACTTTGGGCAACACCGGGTTGAACTCCCGGTGATCCGACTGGTCGCCGTCGGAGAGGAACCGGTCGTGAGATTTGCGGATGGCATGGTCCAACCGGAAGCCGGCGACGGCCGTGAGCCGCGGGGTCAGCGCCAGCGAGTTCTCGGCATAGACCGCGACACCGACGGCCTGATCCTTTTGCTGTTTCCGCAGCTCACCATGCGCACCCGCTTCGTTGACGAACTGCCGGTTGTCCATGTTGAGCCAGGAAGGCTGAAGCCCCACGGTCAGCCGGTTGGTCCGCCCGAAAAGCGGCAGCGAGTTCTCATACCGAGCCTCGACGCCGTAGTCACGGCTCTGCTGGTTGATCACCTGAAAGATGGGGTGGTCGATATCGCGGAACTGGGAGTACGGGCTGATTTCCAGCCGCTGGCCGGTGCCCAGCTGAGTGCGAAGCTGCAACCCGAGGTGATGGAGGTCGTAGTCCCGTCCCCAACGATCGGCGCGGTTCGCCGGATTGGAAGCCGCGGGGCTGCTTGCGAGCTCGGAAGCCGTGAGGGCTCCGGGCAGCTGCTCGTTGACGCGGGCAAAGAAATAGAACCCGCGGATGTCGGTATTCTCGGACAGAACGTAGCCGAGATGTCCGTTTATCCGATCGCGTCCCTGCACCGCGTAATCCCTGTAGCCGTCGAGACTCGTCCGGGTGTAACTGGCGTAATAATCCAGTTTGCCGACGGCTGCTCCCGACGCAATCTGCGTCTTCAGAAAACCATAGCTGCCGCCTTGAGCCGACACCTCGACCGGAGCGGCGGTATACCCGGTCTTGGTTTCCAGGTTGATCGCCCCACCCAGGGTCGAGCCTCCGTACCGGAGAGCATTGCCGCCCTTGTACACCTCGATGGACTCGGTGTTCGCCAGCTCGAGCGACTCGAAGTCGGTAAACCCGTCGGCGTTCCTGTACGGCATCCCGTTCACCAGGATGTTGATTCCCCGGGCATGGAAGTTGTTCCGCAGTCCCGAGCCCCGGATGGAGATCTGGCTTTCATCGGCCGCGCCGAATCGGGGCTGCACGTACACGCCCGGAGTAAAGCCGAGCACATCCTTGAAATTCGCCTGACGAGTCCGGCGAATCTCTCGGGACTCAATGAGTGCCACCGAGCCCGGGATCTGGGCCAGGCGGGCCCGGCGTTCCTCCAGGTCGCCATTGGTGCCGATCACGGTGAGCTCGGCCAGCTGCACCGCGGCAGGCCGAAGCCGGAGCTCGACCACCCGCTCCTCCCCAGCAGCCACCGCGACCGTCTGTTGGACGGGCATGTAGCCCAGGAGCTGGGCGCTGATCCGGGCCTTGCCGGCCGGGACATTCTCGATCCGGAAGCGTCCCTCGGCGTCAGCCTGAATGTTCACCGGCCGGCCCTCGATCGAGACGAGGACCTTGCCGAGCACGGAGTCGCTTGTCGCCGAGCGGACGACCCCGACAATGGCGCCGGTCGGCTGCTGAGCGGCCAGTGGCGAGAGCGCCAGCGGCGGAATCAGAAGGGCGACAGCGCTAGTGAGTACGCGTCGCACCATGAAAGGCATCATGTGTTTGTCCTGTGGTTTTCGGTTCAGGTAACGCAGCGTTCCGGACGCGACGGCCCGGATCCGCACGGTCACTAGTTCCGACTACTCAGGACAGGACGGGTGGAGCGGTTGCCGGCGGAAGGAGATCGGAGGGGGTGCCTACCGGGACGAAGGTGGCGTCGGTCGGCGGGGCGACGTGATGATCGGGCTGAACATCGGCTGAAGTGACAGTGACCGGCTGGGTGACCGACGCCGTGCCAGCGGTGTTACAGGAGCCTATGCACTGGCAGGTTTGAGAGTGCCCCGCGTCTGCCGGAGTCTGGCCGTGGTGCTCATGATCTGCGAGCGCCGCGGCCTGGACCGGACAGGCGTGCAGCCATTGCACCACGCTCCCGCTGACACCCGGGGCGAGAAGCAACAGTGCGAGCGCCATGGCTCGGCTGCGGCGGAGGAGTCCGATCATGGGTACTAACATAGTGCAATCCCGACGGATGGCCTAGGCAGCGGGTTTCGCTTCCGGGGTCCTCGCCGAAGGGCTTCCGCGGGCACGCACGCGGTCGCCGGCCAGCAAGACACGGCTTCCCCAGGGATAATCAGCAGCACCGCCCCATAGACCAGCGGGGCCTGTATGTCCTTCTTGACCCGCCAGAAGTAGTGCAGCACGCCGACCGCGGCGGCCACGTACACCAGCCGGTGCAGCCGTTGCCACCGCTTCCCCCCCCAATCGGCGTACCCACCCAGTGGTCGAGGTAATGGCAAGCGGCAGGAGGCAGAGGAAGGCGGTGAACCCGACCAGGACCCAGGGGTGTTTTACGATATCCTCGAGGATCTCGTCGATCGAGAGGGATTGATCGAACACGAGATAGGTGGAGAGGTGCAGGCAGGCGTACCAGAACGCGGTCAGGCCGATGAGCCGCCGGACCCGGATGATCTCGTTCCAGCCGGTGAGCCGGCGCAGCGGGGTCACGGTCAGGGCCAGCATCAGGCAGGTGAGGATCGTGTCACCGGTCACGTGCTGCATGAACTTGACCTCGTCGCCCATGACCCGACCGGTCGGCAGGGCGAACAGGAGCCAGGTCAGCGGCAATACCGCGGCAAAGTAGAGAGTGGGCTTTACCATCCTAGTTCTGAGGGCTGCGCGCGTCACGCCGTGGGACTCAGAAGTTTTTGCGGAGGTCCATCCCCGCGTACAGCGAAGCGACCTGATCTCCGTAGCCGTTGAACGTGAGGGTCTTGCGCTTGAACAG
>JBKJZM010000024.1:0-7374 GCA_046715295.1 Gemmatimonadales bacterium
AGCCGTGAGCCAAGATCCGAGCCCACGCCCCCAAGCGCGGTGGACCCAGGATACCGGGCCCCACCGCGCCGGGGATTTCCTGCGGGATGCCCGCGGCCACGAGCGGGCCGGCTGCATCGCCGAGGCCATCCAGTGCTATCAGGCCGCCATCGACACCGCGGAGCGCGATGGGGAGCGGGGAATCCTGGCCGAGTCCCTCCGCCGGCTGGGGGTGGTGCACCACCACCGGGATCAGCCGGCCCTGGCCCGTGAGCTGTGCGACCGGAGCTACCTGACCGCCAGCGACATCGGCGACTCGGTGCTGGCCGCCGAAGCGCTCAACGCCCTGGCGGTTTTTGATTTCGAGAGCGGTGCCATGGAGGCAGCCCGGGAGAAGTTCTATCGTGCGCTGGAGCTGGGCGGAGTCAGCGCCGAGCTCCGAGGCCGCACCGAGCAGAACCTCGGGATTCTGGCCAACATCCAGGGTGCGCTGGCCGAGGCGCTGGCGCACTACCAGCGATCGCTGGTGGCATTCGAGAATATCGGTGATGACCGGGGTTGTGCTATTGCCTACCACAACCTCGGCATGGTGAGCGCCGACCGCGAGCTGTGGGACGATGCCGATCGGTACTTCCGCCGCAGCTTCGAGATCGCGGAGGGAATCGGCGACCTTCATCTCCAGGGTCTCGGGCTCTTGAACCACGCCGAGGTGCACCTCGCCCGCCAGCGCTATGAGCAGGCTCGCCAGAACGCGGAAACCGCGCTGGGGATCTTCGACCAGTTGAGCTCCCGTCTGGACAAGGCGGACGCCTACAAGGTCATCGGTCGGGTGTACCGGGAGACCGGGCGTCACGCCCTGGCCGAGTCCCGGCTTCGCTCCGCGGTCGAGCTCGCCGTGGCCACCGGGTCCATCCTCAGTGAGGCGGAGGCGTCCCGCGAGCTGGCCCTGCTCTACCAGGTCATGGGTCGGAACCAGGAGGCGCTCCGGCTCCTGAACCTGGCCCACCGGCTGTTCGGGCGACTCGAAGCACGGGTGGATCTGGTGGATGTCTCCACCAAGGTCCGCCGGCTGGAAGAGACCTACTTCACCGTTGTTCGGGACTGGGGCCAGTCGATCGAATCGTCGGACAGCTATACTTACGGGCACTGCGAGAGGGTGGCCGGCTACGCCGTGGCGCTTGCCCGGGAGCTGGGGCTGGACGAGGAGCAGCAGACCACCATTCGCATCGGCGCCTACCTGCACGACGTCGGCAAGGTTCGGGTGCCACACGAGATCCTGAACAAGCCGAGCGCCCTCACCGCCGACGAGTTCCGGTTGATCCAGATGCACCCCATCTGGGGCCTCGAGCTTCTATCGACGGTCGAGTTCCCCTGGGACATCAAGCCGATCATTCGGTGGCACCACGAGAAGTATGACGGCACGGGGTACCCGGATCGCCTGCGGGGCGATGAGATCCCGGTGAGTGCCCAGATCATCTGCATCGTAGACGTCTACGACGCGCTGACCACGACCCGCAGCTATCGGGGAGCGTTGTCCCATCCCGAAGCCCTGGTCAAGATCCGGGAATCCTCGGGCTGGTGGCGGCCGGACGTGTATCAGGCTTTCATGCGGACGCTGAGCAAGGTGTCCGAGGCCGCCTGATCCCGCTTCTCCACCCTCGAGGTACAATGCTTCGTCTCGCCCGGCTCGGGGCCGCGCCCGCCATCACGGTCCTGCTGTTGCTCGGCTGCGATCGACGCGGGAGCGACTGCGGCGACTGTGGAACCGTGGTGGTCGCCGCCACGGGTGAGCCCAGCAGCCTGGTCCCTCCGCTGGTCTTCGAGACGGTGGGCCGTGACATTAGCGATCAGGTCTTCGAGCGGCTGGCGGATCTGGGATCCGGGTCCTCGCCACTGGAGGCGTCTGCCTATCGCCCGAGGGTGGCCCAGCGCTGGGAACAGATCGACTCGCTCAGCTGGCGCTTTCATCTGCGTCCGGAGGCCCGCTGGCACGACGGACAGCCGGTAACCGCCGGCGACGTCGTCTTCTCGTTCGACGCCTTTGCGGACTCGGTGCTGGATGCCCCCGCCCGCTCCCACCTCGCCGGCCGCCTCCGCGCAGTCGCCGAAGACTCCGCCACCGTGCGGGTCACCTTCACCGAGCCATCACCTGAGCAGCTGTACGATGCCACGTATCATGTGCGGATCATTCCGAGGCACATCTGGGCCTCCGTGCCGCGGGAGCAATGGGCGGCCGACACCGCCGTGGCGCACCTGGTGGGCAGTGGACCCTACAGGGTCCTCAATTGGAAGCGGGGACAGTTCCTCACCCTGATCGCCGACAGTGCAGGAACCCGGGGCGAGCGACCCGCCATCCGCCGAGCGGTCTGGCGCTTCGTTCCCGATCCTGACGCGGCGCTCAACCTGGTGCTCGGGCACGAAGCCGACGTCCTGGAAGCGGTGGGGGCGCCGAACCGGGTGCAGCGCGTCCTGGCCGACACCAGCCTCAGGGTCGAGACCTACCCTGCGGCCGTGTACGGCTTCCTCGCGTTCCGCCTGGCGGATGCCGCCGGACGTCCTCATCCGGTTCTGCACGACCGGGAGATCCGCCGCGCGCTGACCGAGGCGGTGGATCGTCCCACGCTGGCGCGCGCCGTCTTCGGGGAGGGTACCAAGGTGCCACCCGGGCCGATGTCGCAGCTCCTCTGGATTTGGGACGACGGCACCCGCGTGTTGGGCTTCGACTCCGCCCGCGCCCGGAAGGCGCTGACGCGGGGCCGCCCCCTCAGCCTCGACATCCTGGTTCCGGCCACCAGCCCGACCCGCCGGCAGCTGGCGCTGGCGATTCAGGAGGTGTGGCGGAAGGTCGGGGTCAACGCCACCGTGACCACGGTGGAGTTTCCCGTGTTTCAGGAGCGGCTGGCCAAGGGGCGCTTCGACAGCTACATCGGGGCGTATCTGGACGAGCCCAGCCCCCGGAGCCTGGCCGATCAGTGGTCGCGTGTGGGGTGGGGTGTGCTGAACTACGGCAGGTACGGAAATCCGGTCTTCGATTCGCTGCTGGACCGAGCCCGGCGAGAGACCGACGTGGCGGATGCGCGGCGGCACTGGCGCGAAGCCATGGATACGCTCAACGCCGATGCACCCGCGATCTTCCTGTATGCGCTGGCGAACAGGGCAGCCGTACAGCGCCGGCTGGAGAACGTGAAACTGGACCCCTACTCATGGCTGAGCGGACTACGCGAGTGGCGGATCGATCGGGATAGGGCGCTGGGGAGGGATTCGGTGAGGTAGGGGCCATTCGCCAGCAACGAGACCTCATCCCTAGCAACGCGAGGACTTACCCCGAGCATCTCAAGCAGCTGGGGCAGGTCCCTCGGTCACGTAACGTAGAGCGCAGCAATGGCCGGCGGCATCCTCACCGGCCGGCCTCGCCACGGCTGTGGACTATCTAGACCACGAGCTCACAGGCTCCAGGGCGATACTGACGAGAGGGGACCTGTTTCCGATATTACCGACCTGCCGTGCCTCACCGGTGTCGAGGTTGACCCGATACAGCGTGGAACCGCCGTATCCGGAGCGGCCGCCCCAGTTCCAGCTTTGATAATACCGATCTGCGACGGTCAGGCTGGAGTAGCCATACCGGCTGCCGCGGGACTGCTCGCCTGGAATATCAAAGCCGACATAATCGTTGGTACGCACATTGAGTCGTCCAACGGTCGAGAGCTGGCCGTTGTTGGGGGTATTCAGCTCGACCAGGACGTCCTGTTTGGCGTCGATAGCGTAGAGCTCGGTCCCGGTGTTGGGATCGTTGTCACTATTGGTGTAGCCGGTTCCGGTGACGCTGGGGTCCTTGCCGAAGTTCCGGTCGCCGGCCTCGTACGCCAGCGGCGCATCCTGGATGGTGGCGCCGTTATCGACGCTCAGGCGAAGGTTCTGCTCCGTATTGCTGTGATCGCGCCACCGATCGACGACTGGATTGAAGCCGGTGCCGAAGAACGTTCCGGCCAGGGGGATCGTCAGAGTGCGGCCGTTGCTGGCTACGCCGGTGCGACGATCGATGGTGTAGATCGTGGTCTTCGTTATGCCGTACAGCTTGCCAATATTGGCGGGATTCGCCGGGGCAACCGCGCTGGGGCGGAAGTCGATTCCGACGATTTTCTGGCCGCCCGTTCCCGTGATCCTGACGCGGCGGCTGATCTCCTGCGGCCGGTCGCGGTCGAAGGTCACGAGATAGTTTTCGGCGTCGACACCATACACCTTTCCGTCTCCATCACGGTCGTCGCCCCAACCGCCGTCGCCCCAACTGTGGCTCGGGTCGGTACTGTCTGCTACCGGGGATGATGAGGAGCTGGAATCCTGGCTGGGCGCGCTGGCATCGTCGCAGCCGGCGGCGAGAAAACCGAGGATCATGACTGCAGGTCCGGCAAATCGCATAGCAACTCCACTGTTTCTACTTCGGTAAAGTGACAGAGATCACAACACCATGGGTCATAGAACACATCTGGTGCTGGCCTCGAGAACTGGGCCGCGGCGTGGTTCTCTGCCTCTCCGACGGACCCATGGGGGTACGCTGGTCGGACCGTGTTTGGATCCATCGGCGATTTTATCGGCCCCGCTGGTGTAAAAAAACGAGCGCCCGGTGGGGACCGGGCGATCGGATGCTGGATTGCTATGGGCGCCAGCGCCCTCGCAATGGCTGCTACGCGGTTTTGCGCTTCGGCCTGGGGCTGCGCTTCCGCTCCTTCTTGATCGTGATGACCCCCGCTTCCTCCCGCGGTTGACGGTAGACATACCGCTCCCCTCGGAAGTTCCTGAGCACCACTTCTTCCTCGTTCATGCTCTCCACGTACTCGGGCAGAATCGGGATCTTCCCGCCGCCGCCCGGGGCGTCGATCACGAAGGCGGGGATGGCCATGCCGCTGGTCCAGCCCCGGAGGGCGCGCATGATCTCGATGCCGGTCTGCACCGAGGTGCGGAAGTGTTCGGCCCCGGCCACCTGGTCGGCCATATAGATGTAGTAGGGCCGGACCCGGGCCATGAGCAGCCTGTGCATCAGCTCCATCATCACGGCTGGGGTGTCGTTCACCCCCCGCAACAGCACCGTCTGGCAGCCGAGCGGGATGCCGGCGTCGGCCAGCATGCCGAGCGAGGCCACCGCGGCCGGGGTCAGCTCGTCGGGGTGATTGAAGTGGGTGTTGATGAAGAGGGGGTGGAACCGCTTCAACATGGCACAGAGCTCGGGCGTGATCCGCTCGGGCAGGTGGCACGGGATCCGGCTGCCGATCCGGATGATCTGAATGTGTCGAATCGACCGAAGGCGTGTCAGAATGACTTCAAGCCGCCGGTCGTTGAGGAGGAGCGGGTCGCCGCCGGACATGATCACATCCCGGATCTCGGTGTGCTCCTCCAGGTAGCGGAAGGCGCTCTCGAACTGGGACATGGGGATCTTCTCGGGGTCGCCCACCTTCCGCCGGCGGGTGCAGAACCGGCAGTAGGTGGCGCAGACCGGCGAGACCAAGAAGAGCGCCCGATCCGGGTAGCGATGGGTGATGTTCGGCACCGGGCTGTCGGCGTCCTCGTTGAGCGAGTCGACGATGCCATCGACCACGTCCAGCTCCTCCACTGAGGGCACGTACTGCCGCCACATCGGGTCGTCGGGGGACTTGATGAGGTCCACCATGGCCGGCGAGATACGGAACTCGAAGTTGTCGGCGGCCTGCCGGAGCCGGTCGAGCTCGGGAAAGTTCTCCAGGCCGAATTTCATCGCCAGCGCGTCGAGCGAGGCGATCGAGTTCTTTCTCAAGACTTCCTGCCAGGTCTCCATGACGCTACCCGTCCCCTCTCAATAGATCCTTCACGTAAACCACCTGATCATCCCCGGGCGCATAGAAGTCCCGAATGGTGGCCGTCGGCCGGTACCCGCGCCCCTCGTAGAACCGGCGCGTGGCGGCATAGTCGGGGCGACCGGCGGTCTCCACGACGATCAGCCGGGCGAGCCCGGTGAGCCGGCGCTCCATCTCCAGCACCAGCGCGGTTCCGATCCCGGCGCCTTGAAGCGCGGGATCCACCGCCATCCAATAGAGATCGTAGGTGCCCAGGGTACAGGGCGTGGGACCCCAGCAGATCCAGCCTGCCAGGCGCCCATCGACATCCGCGCCCAGCGCGCTGTAGGGCTCGGCCCGGGGGCCGGCGCGCACAGCCTCATCGAAGACTTCGAGTGCGACAGGAATCTCATCCGGGCGGAAGAGGCCCACCGCACTGGTGATCTCCTCGATGCGGCCCCGGTCGGCTGCGGAGAGGTGGCGAAGACGCGGTGAGACAAGGGTGCCGCTCAAGCGGCGGACACCCCACTGACGAGGGCAGCAGCGGCCCGGCGGCTCTGCGAGCGCATGAGAGCCTCGTCCACGATATGCATGACGAGCTCATCGTAGCCCCAGCCGAAGGCCCGGCCCATGCGGGCCAGTCCGGCGTTGCTCGACAGATCAGGCGAAGGATTGACCTCCAGCACGTAGGGCTGACCCTCTTCGCTCAGCCGCATGTCCACCCGGCCGTATCCCTCGCCATCCGACAGGTGCTCCCACGCGGTCCGGGCGATCTGGCCGATGCGGCGCGCCAGCTCGGGATCGAGGTCCGCCGGGCAGATCGGGACGGTGCCCTCGTCTTCGGGGCTCCCCGGAATCCACTTGGCCGCGTAGCTCACGATGGGCCAGGTTCCATCCGGCAGGGTGTCGAACCGAATCTCGGCAATGGGAAGCATCCGCTTCCCGACGAAGCCGATGTTGAACTCCCGCCCGGCGACGTACTCCTGAACCAGGACCTCATCGAACTGCTCCAGCATCTGGGCGACCCGCTTCTTGAGGGCCCGCTTGCTGGTGCAGACCGAGCCATTGTCTATGCCGACGCTGGCGTCCTCGGCCGCGGGCTTCACGATGGCGGGGAGCGGGAACTCCGCGGCAGTCTTGTTGGCCTGGGCGACCATGAACGCCGGAACCGGAAGGCCGGCGGAGGACAGCAACGTGTTGGCGACGTGCTTCCGGTGGCAGACGCTGGTGGGCCAGGTCCGGCAGCCGGTGAAGGGAACACCGGTGAGCTCGAGGGTGCCTACGACGAAGTCCTCGAAGCGGGCGTGCCCGTTGATCCCTTCGCAGAGATTGAAGACCAGATCGGCCCGCCGGGCCCGGGAGAGCCAGCGGAAGTCCCCCAGCCGAACCGGGAGGAGCTCGACCTCATGGCCCCGGCGGCGGAGGACGTCGCGCACCTCGTGGACGTTGGCCACGACCGCAGCGACGTCCTGCGGACTCCACTCTTCGCTGCCCGCGTCGAAGAGAATGGCAACTTTCATCAGGCAACCTCCGCCAGGAGTGAACGGCCGCTGATCCGGCGCCAGGCGATGTCGGCGACGGTGCGGATGAG
>JBKJZM010000025.1:0-3208 GCA_046715295.1 Gemmatimonadales bacterium
GCCGAGCACCGCGCCCCACCCGGCCCTGACCGCACCACCTGACCGCCGCGCCCGCGAGTACTCGAACACCGCCGCCCCCACGAACGCCCCGAGGAATCCACCGATAACCGACCCGACGATCGGGACCGGTACGCCCATGATCGCCCCGACCAGGCCGCCCACCAGCGCGCCCCAGCCGGCCCGGCTCGACGCCCCGTACCGCTGGGCGAAGCGGAACCCGATCCACGCCTCGAACGCCTCGGCCACCAGCGCCAAGGCAACGATCAGCACGATGAAGCCCGCGCTGAGAGTCCGGAAGTCGGTCAGCCACCCGTAGCCCAGGATCCCGAGCACGATGACCCAGAGCCCGGGGAGTCCCAAGGGGATGAGGACCAGGCCGATGAGGCCGGTGCCAATGAGGAGGAGAACGCCGGTAGAGTCGAGGGGCATAGGGGAGGGCTATGGGCTACAGAAGAGTGTGTTCAAGCTCGCGCAGAATGGTCTCGGTCAGCTCGTCCTGCAGCTCGAACATATTCCCCACCGCCCGCTCGTACCGCTGAGACCACAGATGAGACCCGTCCGCCGGATCCACTAAGCGAAGGATCAGCCGAATCCGGCCGTCCGCCTGCCGGAGGCTGCCCTGCAACACGGCATCCAGGTTCGCGCGGGGGATACTCTCCGGCGACGTCAGCGCCACCAATCGCACGCCCTCCACCCCGGCGAGCCGGCTGGTCAACTCCTCCACCAGACCCTCCGCGAGATAGTCGTTGCCCGGTGCCGAGCTGAAGTTGGCGATCGGCAGCACCGCAAGGGAGAAGCGAGAGGCCCCGGCAGAAGGGCGGCCCGCCGGAGCCCGCCGGAGCTGGCTGGCCAGCTCCAGCACGGCGGGATTGGGATCCGCCTCCAGCTCGCGGCCGACGCTCACCTCGTAGCGCTGCGCCTGGTGCAACGCCCCGGCCCGGTCGCCGTGGGCGGCGAGCGCGGACATCAGCCGCATGATGACCCGGGAGCTCAACGGCTCGTGCTCGGCCAGCAGGCTCCACCATCTCGACGCACTGGCGCGGTCGCCGCTAGCCTCGGTATCGATCGCGAGCGTCTCCAGGGCCCCTCCATAGGCGTTAGTGAAACCAACCCGCTCGGCCTCGACCCATCGCTCGAACTCCGGGGCGTCGCTGAGAAAGAACCCATCCATGAAGGGCCCGCTGTAGCAGGCCACCGCTCGCTCCAGCTCACCCCGCGACCGGGCCGCCTTGAAATCGGCGACGTCGCTGCTGAGCCGGTCCGGGTTGAGCCGGATCTCGCCCGCCGCGGCGGTGAGCGCGTCGTCGCCGAGACTCCGGCGAATGGCATGCACCAGCTGACTCAGCCGGTGGCCCGCCGGGCGCGCATCCGCCTCAGGCCAGAGCAGCGCCATGAGCCTGTCCCGGCTGATTCCGCGCTCGCCCGCGGCCGCCACCAGGGTGAGCAGGGCCAGCGGCTGGCGCTGGGCCGCGCATCCGCCCACCGGCCCGGCCGGTCCCTCGACCGCCGGACTGCCGAAGCTCCTGATTCGGTATCTGATATGCATCTGACACCCCGCCGCTATTGTAGCCCTCGTCAACAGGCTGAGCAAGCGAACTCCGATCAGGGGATCCTATGATACACCGCATCCTTGCTACCTCCGGCAGCGCACTGGCACTGGTCGCCCTCATCGGCTGGGATCGGAGCTCACCGCTGGACCCTTCCGGCGTATCGCCGGCCCCCCAGCCAAGTGCTGCGGCCGGCTCCGGACCACACCTGGTCCCGTATAAGGAGTCGTATCAGGCCTCCGGCACCATCACCCCCGCTGCCCGGTGCTCGGCGCCACGGTTGCTGGTGAGCCTCGCCGGTGGGGGGAGGGCTACGCACGTCGGCAAATACACCATCGTCAACTCTCACTGCGTCGACCCCTCGACTGGGGCCTTGACGGACGGCACGTTCATCAAGACGGCCGCCAATGGCGACCGGATCTTCGGCACCTACACCGGCACGAGCACGATCATCCAGCCGCCCGCACCGATCGGCATTTTCAGCATCACCGGCACGCTCGGCTTCACCGGGGGCACGGGCCGGTTCGCAGGAGCCACGGGCACAGCCACCATGAACGGCAGTCTGCGGGCAGACTTCTCCCAACCCGATGTGCCGACCGAAGTCGCGCTGGTCATGATCGGTAGCATTTCCTCGCCCGGCTCATCCAAGCACTGAGCGCACACGGCGTGTCCGCTCATCAACTCGAGGAGGCGAATATGGCAACGATGACCGCCGCCGGACCGAAGCCCGGCGCGACCCGCCCCGGCTCCAGCCCCGCACCGACCACCCGGGTCGAGCTCGATAGAACCAGCGCCCGCCTGCGGGAGGGCGCCCGTAACTTCGCCAAGCTGTCGCTGGATGACCGGGTGCAGCTCGTGAACGCAATGCAGGCCGGCTATCTCAGGATCGCCCGGGCCAGCGTCGAGGCAGCCTGCGCGGCGAAAGGAATCCCCCTCGGCGGCCCGCTGGAAGGCGAGGAATGGACCCTGGGTCCCTGGTTCGTCGTCCGGCACCTGCGCCTGCTCCGTCAGTCGCTTCTGTCGCTCAAGCATACTGGTAACACCCCCATCGGCCAGCTCGGCCGCACCGCCGACGGGCGCCTCGCGGTGCAGGTCTTTCCAGCCGGCACCATCGACGGCACGCTGTTCATGGGGGTTCGGGTCGACGTTCACCTGCAGACTGGTGTGACACCCGAGTCGGTGGAGGCATCCCGGGCTCGCTTCTACAAGAATCCTGATCACGACGGACGCGTGGTGCTGGTGCTCGGAGGCGGAAACGTCAATGGCATCCCGTCGATGGACGTGTTGAGCAAGATGTTCAACGAAGGGAAGGTGTGCATACTCAAGATGAACCCGGTGAACGCCTACCTGGGCCCATTCCTGGAAGAGGCGTTCGCGGAGGCGATCCGCCGGAACTTCCTTGCGGTCGTCTACGGCGGCGCCGAAGAGGGTGCCTATCTGGCGAATCATCGTGACGTGGATGAAGTCCATCTGACCGGCTCGGACCGGACCTTTGATCAGATCGTCTGGGGACCGGCCGGAGCGGAGCGCGACGCCCGGAAGGCGCAGGGACGGCCGCTGCTGCAGAAGCCGGTGACCGCCGAGCTGGGCAACGTTTCACCGGTCATCGTGGTCCCCGGCCAATACAGCGGCAAGGAGCTGGCCTACCAGGCGGAGGACGT
>JBKJZM010000026.1:0-8681 GCA_046715295.1 Gemmatimonadales bacterium
GCCGGAATGCCCAGTGAGTGAGCGAGAATCGCCGCGTGCGAGGTGCGGGTCCCCTCTTCACTGACGAGACCGACCACGTGCTCGCGATCAAGCTGAACCGTCAGGCCGGGTGACAGCTCATGTGCCACCACGATCACCTGCTCGTCCGCGGGTACCGACCAGATTTCGCTGTCGGTGCCCCCCATGAGGCGGTGGATCATGCGCATTTGAATGGCGTGCAGGTCGGCAAGGCGCTCGCGCAGCCTGGCGGCACCGGACCAGAGCGCCCGCAGCTCGAGGGCCTTGAACTCGTAAGCGGTCTCGGCGCTGAGCTGGTTGTTGCGGATAAGAATCTCCACCGACGCGAGGAAATCCTTATCCTGCGCCATGAGGATCTGAGCGTCGAAAATGCGTGACTCTTCGGGTCCGGCCCGTTGGAGGACCCGCTCACCCAGTTCGCGCAGGTGAGAAACCACGTACTCGACTGCTTCCCGGAGCCGCCGCACCTCGCTCTCGACCTGATCGGCGCGGACGGGGCGATCCGGCACCGCGGGGAAGTCCCAGCGGATGATCAGTGCGGGACCGCAGGCCACCCCTGGCGATACCCCGATTCCGCGGAAGAGACGGGGCACGCTCACTGCTCCCCGAATCCGTCGGCTACGAGAGCGGCGAGGGCCTCCGCCGCCTTCTCAGCATCCGGGCCCGTGGCCCGGATGGTGATCGAGCTGCCGCACTCGGCCGCCAGCATCATCACGCCCATGATACTCTTGCCATTCACGCCCACTCCATCCTTGCTGATCTCGATGTCAGAGTCGAATAAGCTGGCCAGGCGCACGATCCGGGCGGCGGGGCGGGCATGGAGGCCTTCCAGGTTCACAATAGTGGCCTCGCGCTCGATCACACGCCGACCCTCCGCAGAACCAGCAGGAAGATCATGGCCGCCAAGGCGAAGCGGACCGTGGTCAGGAAGGGTGCGAACCACCGGGTCAGGGCGATGCCGGCCATCAACACCCCGGCCGCCCCGACGCCGGCCGAGAAGGCGAACGGCCTCAAGTACCAGGCTGCAACGACGGGAATGGCCGCGCCAATGGCGAACGCGGCCACCGGGCCAACTCGCTCGATGGCACGCGGGAGCCACGAGGCTCCGATCGCTGTGCCGACCCGCATCCCCGACGCCATCCCGGTCCGAAGCGACCAATAGCTGGTCCACAGGCGAATGCCGTTGTACACGAGAATGAAGCCCACAATCGCCCACCATCCCGCCCCGAGCACTACACCGACCAGCGCGGCGCCGACCAGCGCGGGCACCAGTCCGGCCCAGAAGAGCTCGTCTCCCATGGCGCCAAGCGGACTGCAGAGGGCGGTGCGGAACCGCACGATCTGGGCGCCGGGGAGCGCCTCATATTCCGCACGAGCGGTGGCGCCGAGCGCCAGGCCGGCCAGATTAGGGTTGCAGTTGAAAAACTCCGCCGACCGGGCGACCGCTTCCCCGTGTCGAACCGGGTCTACCGCCTTCAGATCTTCGAGCAACGGTTCCGCTGCATACCCCATTCCTACCCCGAGCATCCGCTCGTAATTCCAGGTTCCCTGAACCGCGAAAAGTCGGAGCAAGGCACGCAACCGCCCGGACCTGGTCACGCGAGCACCGCCAGGAGCACGCCCACACCAGCGCCGGCCAGAAGCCACTTGAGCCGGGCGCTGCGGCCGGAGCTGCGAACGGCGCCGTTGACCGCGGCCGCGAGCGCGGATCCGATCGCGACCAGGGTGAGAGCCACCGCGGTCTGGCGGTCGAGATGCACCATCTCCTTGATGGTGGAGGCGACCACGATACCCAGCAGCGTGAGGATCAGTCCACGGGCCGCATCGCGCAGCAGCGCCCCGTACTGCAGTCGGCGGATGGCATTGCTCTCGCCGGCGGCGAGCGCCGCCGCCCGCCGCTGAATGGCCCGGGCGTTCCACCGGCGGACAATCTGAAGACTCCACCCGCCGACCACGGCCAGCACCAGGCCCAAGGCCACGCTGAGGCCGAGGCTGAGCTCCCAGGGGGCAGCAGCGGCGAGCGTTACCGCCGCAATGGTGGCTGGCCCATAGTCGGGATACCGCACTGCCCCCACGGGAAGCACTTCCAGCGCGAAGAGCTCGAAGATCACCCCGATTCTGAGCCCCGCCTCCACGTCCCCCATTAACCACCCGGCGACGGTTCCGGCCACGAGCGGCCGAGAGATCATCGCCTGCGGGACACTCACCAGATCGAGGCCAACGAGGGTGCCCCAGATCAGCAGCGAAACCAGCACCTGCGCCGTGAGCTCGGTCATCCCAGAGCCTTTAAGGCCACCGGCACCGTGGTGGGCAGATCCTGAGCCGTGATCACCGCGCCGCCGGCCTCGAGTGCCTTGAGCGTGCTGAGCTCCTGATCGGTGAGATAGATAAATGGCAGGCGCTCACGGCGGCCGGCCCGGTGGTGGATCCCGCCCAGATTGATTCGTTGCACGACGTCCGGACTGGATGCACGCAGAGCCGCCATGGTCTCAAGATCGCCGGTTAGCACCAACCCGCGTTTCCCGTTGGATTGCCAGTCGGACATCTGCCGGGCTGCATCGGCCATGGTTACGAACTTCACCTCGATCTCGGGCGTCACCGCCATGCGGTAGAGCTCCTGCTCCCAGTCGGTGGCGGCAACCTGGTCGTCCACCAGGATGATAAGGTCGATGCCCATGGCGCGCCCCCAGCCAATCACTACCTGCCCGTGGACGAGACGGTCGTCGATGCGGCACAGAACGATGGCCATCAGGGAATCCTGATCGACTTCTCTCCCGCGGCCGCCGCCCGGCTGGCGGCCTCCGCGGGCGAGAGCGAGCGATGAAACACGAAGTCCACCAGCATCGCCAGATTGACGCCAGTGACGACCTTCACCAACTGCTCGCTCCGGAGCCGCTTGAGGACCGCAAAGAGACAGGATCCGCTCGCCAAATCCACGAACACCACGGCCGGGTGGCCGTCCACGGCGGCGAGAACCCGGTCCTCCAGAGTGTCGCGATCGCAACCCGTATTCGATACCGGTACCAGCGCCCCTCCGAGTCCGCTGATCTGCTCCGCCGCGTGCACCAGCGCGCCGGCCAGAGCACCATGACACACTACCACGCCCCGCAACTCCTCACTCATAGTCTTCCTGAAGGTACTCCTTGACCCCGCGCTGCTCCTTCATCCGCTTGATGAGGCGCGCGTTGAAGGCGGCGGCGACATCCACACCGGAGTAGCGGAGGAGATGCATCATGGCGACGACCTCCGACATGACGGTGATGTTTTTCCCGGGGTTGAGCGGCACGACCACCCGCGGGACCGCCACTTCGAGGATCGTGGTCTCCTCTCGGGAAAGGCCGCTCCGGTCGCTGTCCTTGGCGGTTTCCCAATCTTCCAGCTGCACTACTACCTCGATACGCTTCTGCTGCCGCACCGCGCGCACCCCGAACAGGGCCGGGATGTCGATGAGCCCGATGCCGCGGATCTCCATGTGATGCGCCGCCAGCTCGTGGCCACGGCCGATGAGCACATCATGACCGCGGCGGGTGACCTGGACGACGTCATCGGCCACGAGGCGGTGTCCTCGCTCGACCAGGTCCAGCACACACTCGCTCTTGCCAATTCCGGAGCGGCCCACGAACAGCAGGCCAACGCCGTACACGTCGGCCAGCGAGCCGTGCAGGGTGGTGCGGGGGGCAAATGCCTCTTCGACAATCGGCTTGATCCGGCGGTAGAACTCAGCGGTCTTGAGTCGACTCCGCAGCACCGGAACCCCTTTTCCCCGGGCGAACTCGAGCATCTCAGCCGGCACCTCCTGCCCCTTGGTGACGAAGATGCAAGGCAAGTCGAAGTCGAAAAATGTGGCCAGCGCCCGTTGCCGCTGCTCCGGCGGGAGGGAGTTGAGATAGGTGATCTCGGTTTCACCCAACACGTGCAACCGATTGGCGGCAAAGCGCCCGGTGTAGCCCGCCAGGGCCAGCCCCGGGCTAGCCACCTCGGCATCCGGGATCTGACGGTCGAGCCCCAGATCGCCGGTCAGCGCCTCGAGTTGCAGCGGATCTCCGCGGCGGGTAAGGAAGTCGCCGAGCCGGAGCATCAGAGCGGGTGGTTGGGCTGGGTAGGCCGGGCCCGACGGCGATCGGACACTCGTTCTACCTGCCGCCGCAGTTTGTCCTCGGCTCGATCGAGGGCACTGCGGTGATCGGCGCCCTCACCCTTGGCTATCAGGATCTCGCCCCGGGCCACGTGGAGCCGGAGCTCGACCGTCTGTTGAATACCGTCGGCATCGAACACGACCGTCATCTCCATGGGGTGAGCGGCCAGGTTACCAAGCCGCTCCATGACAGTGATGGCGCGTTCCCTGAGGGGCTCGGACACTTCGCAATGACGGGCGGTGATGGTCGTCTGCATGAACGCTCCTCCGAGCTCAGCCTTTAGCCGAGCCCTTTATGATGTCTTTCAGGTGCTCCTCGGTCTGCCGTGCCGTGCGCTCCCAAGTCAGCCCTTCGGCAAAGCGTCGCGCCCGATCGCCCAAACGCGCCACCAGCGGTGGTGAGTCGGCCAACTCCACCATGCGGGCAGCCAGTGCGTCGATGTCGCCGTGCCGAACCAGAAATCCGGTCTCGCCGTGACACACCGAGTCGCGCAGCCCCGGGCTATCGGAGGCGACCGACGGCGTTGCGCATGCCGCTGCCTCGATGACCGTGATGCCCCACCCTTCCTTCGGGGAGGGGAAAATGTTGGCCCACGCCCCGCGCATCAGGTCGATCTTCCGTTCCTCGCTAACGAATCCATGGAAAATGACCGACCGGTCGAGCTTGAGACCGGCGGCCAACTTTTCCAGCTCGGCTCGCTGATCGCCGGTGCCGGCGATCTCCAGACGGAGATCGGGGCGTCCGCGCCGGGCAACAGCCAGAGCCCGAATAGCGAAGTCTATTCCTTTATAACGCTTCAACCGTCCAACATACAAGAAGCTGGGTGTGGCCGAGCGACGTCCTGGTGGACCCGGCCTGTAAAGGCTGCTATCCACCCCGGGGTGGATGACTCGAATCCGTGCCGAAGGAACGCCGCGGGCCACCAGATCGTCCCGGGTACTCTCGCTGATCGCATGGAACCCTGCGCGGCGGTAGACCCAGGGAAGCGGACGCTCGGCCGCCCACACGGTGGCGGCGACCGGCCACGAAGCCTCGGCAAAGGCGGTGGAGCCGAACAGGTGCGGAACGATAGCGCAGAACGGCACCCGGCTGCCGGCTGCGAGGAAGAGGGGCAGCTTGTTGATGTCTTCGACCAGGATGTCGGGCTGCTCGGTTGCCAGAGCGCGTTTCACCGCTCTCCGGCCCAGCAGCGCGAAGGTGTCGCGGCCCCCGACCCGCTCGATGTCGATGCCGTCGATCCTGGCCGTCCGGGGTGCACCCGTCCAGCCCGAGCAGATCAATCGCACCCGGTGACCGGCCGCCGTCAACCGGCTGAAGATCTCGAAGAGGTGAATTTCCGCTCCGCCTGCGTGCGGATTGGCGCGATCCTGCCAGTTGACCAGGAGGATATTCACGATGCCGATAGTGAGGAGTGCGGGCTCTTCGCGGTGCTCAGGAAAAGCGCTACAGCCGTCCGAGTGAGTGAGCTACCCCATCGAGAATGCCGTTCACGAAACCAGGCGCGCGAGCCCCGCCGAACCAATGGGCCAGCTGCACCGCCTCGTCGATCGCCACCTTCGGCGGGACCTCTCTCCGGCGAAGCTCGTGGATGCCGAGCCGCAGAATATTCCGCTCGACCACCGCGATTCGGCTCATCCTCCAATTCTCCGCGGCCTGGGCAATCTCGGCATCCAGGGTATCGATATCGTCGACCACTCCCGAGGCCAATTCCTCGGCCCGGTCCAGGATCCGCGGCTCGGGTCCGGTGAGGTGCGCGACACCGCTCACCACCGCCGGGATAGGCCGGCTCCCGCCCTGTAGCTCCCAGGCATAGAGGATCTGGAGCGCGCGTGCCCGGCCCTTGGTCTCAACCCTGAGCATGATGTCCCCGCAGCTGGGCCAGCGCGTCTGCCGCCCGCAGCGCCGCCGCTGCGGCCTCGTGACCCTTGTTTCCTGCACTTCCGCCGGCTCGGTCCGTTGCCTGCTGTAGCGTGTCCACCGTCAGCACGCCGAAGCCGACCGGTAGCGCATGCCGCACCGCGACGGCGCTCAGGCCCCGGGTGGCCTCGCCTGCGACGTAGTCGAAATGAGGGGTGTCTCCCCGAATGACCGCGCCGAGCGCGACCAGACAGGAATACCGGCCGGACTCCGCCGCCGCCGCCGCCGCGACCGGGAGCTCGAACGCACCCGGCAGCCACACGACGTCCACCTCCTCGCGCGAAAGCCCTGCTTCCTGACAGCAAGCGAGAGCCCCCTCGAGAAGCTTGGTGGTGATCAGTTCATTGTAGCGGCTTACCAGGATCGCCACTCGCCCGGAGGCGCGGAGGCGGCCGGAGAAGTCGGGCACAGGATCAGTGGGTGAAGAGGTGGCCGAGCTTGTCGCGCTTGACCTGAAGGTAGGTACGATTCTCGTGATTGGGGTCGGCAAGGAGTGGGACCCGCTCCACGATTTCCAGGCCATAGCCGTCCAGGCCGACCAGCTTCCGGGGGTTGTTGGTCATGATGCGAATGGACGAGAGGCCCAGGTCTCTGAGGATCTGCGCGCCGATGCCGTAGTTTCGGAGATCAGGAGCGAATCCGAGGCGCTCATTGGCCTGCACCGTATCGGCGCCGCTGTCCTGGAGTGCGTAGGCTCGCAGCTTGTTGAGAAGCCCGATGGCCCGCCCCTCCTGATCGAGATACACGACGGCTCCCTTCCCTTCCTTGGCAATGATCTCCATGGCCCTCTGCAGCTGAAAACCGCAGTCGCAGCGCTGCGAGCCGAACACGTCGCCCGTCAGGCACTTCGAGTGCATGCGAACCAGAATATTGGGCTGTCCGCTGATGTCCCCGTGGACCAGCGCCACGTGCTCCGCTGAATCCACATCATTGCGATAGCCGATGATCGTGAACTCGCCGAAACTGGTCGGAATCCGTGCCTCGGCCACCCGGTGAACCAGCTGCTCGGTCCGCAGCCGGTACGCCACCAGCTGCGAGACCGTGACGAACGTCAGGCCGTGCTGCCGGGCGATCTCCTGGAGCTGGGACCGGCGCGCCATCGACCCGTCCGCGTTGAGGATCTCGCAGATGACCCCGGCCGGGTTGAGGCCGGCCAGCCGGGCGAGATCGACGCTGGCTTCGGTCTGCCCCACGCGCTGAAGGACGCCACCAGGCCGGGCGCGGAGCGGGAAGACGTGGCCCGGGCGGCGTAGATCAGTGGGCACGGTAGCCGGATTGATGGCGACATGGATGGTGGTAGCGCGATCGGTAGCCGAGATGCCGGTGGACACGCCGAAGCGGCGCTGGGCGTCGATGCTGACGGTAAAGGCGGTGGACAGCTCCTCGGTGTTGCGCTCGGTCATCTGGGGCAGACCCAACTGGTCGCAACGATCACCGGTGAGCGCCAGACAGATCAGCCCGCGGCCGTGCAGCGTCATGAAGTTGATCATTTCGGGCGTGGCAAGCTCCGCCGCACAGACGAGATCGCCTTCGTTCTCGCGATCCTCGTCATCGGCCACAATGACGATCTTGCCGTTACGCAGATCGTCGATCGCCTGCTCGATGGTTCCGAAAGTGGTCAAGGCTTTCCCTCCCCAGGCATTTCTTCCATCAGGGCCCGTACGTACTTCCCGATGGGATCGGCCTCGAGATGTACCCGATCACCGACCACGCGCTCGCTCAGCGTCGTATGCTGTAAAGTAAACGGGATGAGAGAGATCTGGATTACGTCCCGGGCCGGCTTCGCGTTGACCGTGAGGCTCACCCCGTCCACGGTGATCGACCCCAGGAGCATCGTAACCCGGGCGACCTGGTCCGGAACCCGGAGATCCAGCAACCTGGCGTCTTCCCGTTGGGTCACTAGTTCAACCGTTCCTACCCCATCCACGTGCGCCTGGACGAGATGGCCGCCCAGCCGATCGCCCGCCTGGAGCGCCCGTTCCATGTTAACCCTCTGACCGCGGGCGTATTCCCCGAACCGGGTGCGGTCGAGCGTGGTGCGTACGATGTGGACACTAAAGTCATCCGGGCCGGCGGATTCGACGGTCAGGCAGGCGCCATCAACTGCCACACTCTCACCAGGCTCGATGCCGCGATAGGGCGCCTCGATGGTAAGCTCCAACCCTCCCCCGCGGGCGAGCGCCCTTCGCACCGTGCCGATCCCGGTGACAATGCCGGTGAACATCAGCCTCGATCCATGACGAGGAGGGTGTCGTCTCCCAGTGACCGTCGCTCCACCGCCCGCCACCGTTCTGCCTGGTCCAAACCGCGGGTCGGGAGACCGGTAAAGGCCGGAACCGCGCCTTCACCCAGCCAGACGGGGGCCTGAATCCAGTAGTAGCGGTCAACCAGCCCAGCCCCGAGCAACGCTCCGGCCAGCTGGCCACCACCCTCCACGAGGAGAGAGGCAATGCCTTGCTCTCTCAACAACCCAAGCGACTCGGGGAGGCTATTGGCTTGGACCACCGTAACCCCGGCGGCTTGCAGTCGCTTCACCCGGGTCCGATCGGCTTCGGGAGACACCACGACTACGGTTGGAGTCTCCCGGGCGGTGCGGACAAGGGTGAGATT
>JBKJZM010000027.1:0-4524 GCA_046715295.1 Gemmatimonadales bacterium
TTCCAGGTCGGCCATGGCCTTCTGGTCGGGCCGCTCGTAATGGTATACCACGCTCACTCTCCACCCCTTGGGCTGCCTGCGTCACGGCGCTGAATGCCAAGCTCGGCAGCCAACGCGGCGAGCATGCGAGCCTCGATTGCGTCTATGTCCGGGTCCCGCAGAGTGCGGTCCGCGGCCCGAAAGGTGAGCCGGAACGCGACGCTGCGTCGGCCGCCCGCCAGTTCGGGCCCGCGATAGTCGCTCTCGATTAGGATCGACTCGAGCAGGTCACCGCCCACGCGTCCGAGCAGCTCCTCGACTTGCCGCGCGCTGGTGCCTTCTCCCACCAGGAGCGCGAGTACCCGTTCGGACGACGGAGTCGAGGGGAGGGCTGCAAATTGCGCTGGCCGGCGCGGAACCGGATCGAGCACCAGCTCGAAACCAAAGAGCGGGGCTGCCCACCGTGGGGCATCGGCCGCCACTGGCCCAGCCCGGCCGACAGTACGGCCTTCCGAGTCCCGGGCAATCCATTCGGACCCTTCAACCTGCACCCCGCCTTCCGGAATCGCCAGAGCGACGGCCGCCTCGAACTGCCCTTTCAGATCCCACAAATCGAACCGATCCTGGCCGGAGCCGGTCCAGTGCGGCGGCTCCCGGCGACCGGTCAGCACCGCGGCTATGTGGCGCTCTTCCACCGGCCGCTGGCCTCCGGCCGCAGCCGTGAAGACTGTGCCGATCTCAAACAAACGCACATCGGCGACGTGTTTGGCCCAGTTGCCCTCGACCAGACGCACCAGCCCGGGCAAGAGGCGCCGGCGCAGGTGGCCGTCGGCACTCGACAGCGGATTCAGCAGACGCACGCTCTCCGAGCCTTCGGACGGCCCGGTGGGCAGCGGCGCGACCTCGAAGAATCCCTGCCGGGCCAGCCCCCGCCGCACCTCGGCCGTGGCCCGCTCGATCGGCGCATCGGGCACCACGCCAGGCCGGAACGGCCGCAAGTCGGCGGGGAATTTCTCGTAGCCGTGCAGCCGCGCCACCTCTTCGATGAGGTCCACCTCGCGGAGCAGGTCGGGACGCCAGCTCGGCGCTTCGACCGCAATGCGGCCGTCCTCCGGCTTGGATACGAGGGTGGCGCCGATGGCGACGAGATAACCCTCCAAGGCCTGCCACGGAAGCTCCACCCCAAGGACCTGAGCCACCCGCGCCGGCCGCAGAAAAATGCGAGGTGGATTACTCGGCCCGGGGCCCACGTCCACCGGGGTTCCGGCCAGCTCGCCCCCCGCCGTCGCCCCGATGATCTCGATGCATCGTCTCAGTGCCTCGACCCCACCCCAGCGGTCGATGCCACGCTCGAAGCGGTAACTCGCTTCGGTCGAGAGTCCCAAGGCGCGTCGAGCCCGCCGGATGCCGGTAGGCGTGAAGTAGGCGCATTCGAGGAAGACGTCCACCGTCTCAGCGGTGACTTCAGTGGCGGCACCGCCCATTACCCCGGCAACCCCGATGGCGCCCCCGTCGTCGGCGATTACGGTCATCTCGGGCGAGGGCTTCCGCTCGACGCCGTCGAGCGTGATGACCGTCTCGCCATGCCCCGCCCGCCGAACCACCACGCTCGGCCCGCGCAGCCGGGCAATGTCATACGCGTGCATCGGCTGGTTCAGCTCCAGCATCACGTAGTTGGTCGCGTCCACGACGTTGTTGATCGACCGGACCCCTGTCGCCTCGAGCCGACGGGCCAGCCAGTCCGGTGACGGGGCCACCTTCACGCCCCGGACGACCGCGGCGAGGAATCGGGGGCAACCTTCAAGGTCCTCGATGGCCGCGCGGACGCCACCGATCTCCATGCTGTTGCCCACCCGACGCACCGGCGGCACCTCGATCGGGGCCGGGCCGGGGATGACCGGAAGCCTGAACGGCACGCCGTACGAGGCCGACAGCTCCCGGGCAATGCCCTTGTGCCCCAACAGGTCGGGACGGTTGGGGCCCACATCGACCACCAGTTTGTGATCGTCGAGCGGTACGGCCTCCAGCAGGCGGGTGCCAGGGGCGGCATCGGTTCGGAGCTCCCAGATGCCGTCGCCGTCCTGGCCCAGCCCCAGCTCGCGAGCGGAGCACAGCATTCCTTCCGATGCCTCGCCCCTGAGCTTCCGCTTTTCGATGCGAAGGCCGCCGGGGAGGGTAGCGCCGACCGGTGCGAAAGGATACTTCCGTCCCGCCGTCACATTGGCTGCCCCGCACACCACATTACGCCGCTCGGCAGTTCCGTCGTCCACCAGACACACCCGAAGCCGGTCGGCGTTGGGGTGCGGCCGCACTTCCTCCACCAGTCCGATGAGCACGTCGCCCAGGCCAGCATGGAGTGGTTCCACGGCATCCACCGGGGCTCCCAGCATGGCCAGCCGCTCGGTGACGTCCTTGATGTCCAGCGGGCGGCGGAGGAAGTCCTCGAGCCAGCGGAGGGAGACGTTCATACGAACTGCTCCAGAAACCTCATGTCCCCATCATACAGCAGCCGGATGTCGGGAATGCCGTACCGCAGCATCGTGATCCGGTGCGGGCCCATGCCGAAGGCCCAGCCGGTGTATCGCTCGGGGTCTACCCCGGAATGCTCGAACACCGCGGGATGCACCATGCCGCAGCCGAGTATTTCCATCCAGCCAGTCGCCTTACATGCCGGACATCCACTCCCGTAGCAGATCTGGCATTCGACGTCCATCTCGGCCGAAGGTTCCGTGAAAGGGAAGAATGAGGGCCGGAAGCGAACCTTGGTAGTCGGGGCGAAGAAGTGATGCGCGAAGTGAACCAGCGTGGCCTTCAGGTCTACGAAGGAGATTCCCTCGTCGACGGCCAGGCCTTCGATCTGGGAGAAAACGGGGGCGTGCGACGCGTCGAAGGGATCGTTGCGGTAGGCCATTCCGGGAATGATCACCCGCACCGGGGGCGGTGACTCGAGCATGGCGCGAATCTGCACCGGTGACGTATGGGTCCGCAGCAACAGCCGGCCACCCTGCTCGCCGGCGATCGGCGGGGCATCCACGTAGAGCGTGTCGTGCATGTCCATGGCCGGATGGTCGGCCGGGAAATTGAGCGCGGTGAAGTTGTACCACTCGGTCTCAACCTCCGGGCCCACCGCCACGGTGAGACCGAGACCGCGAAAAATCTGGACGATCTCATCTACGACCCGGGTCACCGGGTGCTCGGCTCCAACCCAGCGGTGGCGGCCGGGCATGGTGAGGTCAATCCCGGCCGACTCGCGGCCGCGACGCTCCGACTCCAGCATCTCCCGCCGGGCGGCGAACGCCGCCTCGAAGCCGGCCTTGAGCTGATTGACGGCGGCGCCATAACCCTTGCGCTGATCGAGCGGCAGCGACGGAAGGGACTTCAGCGCATCAGTGAGCGCGCCGTTCTTGCGCCCGAGCACGGCAATGAGCTCGGAGGCGAGCTGGTCCACGCTGAGGCGGGGCACGGCCTCCAGCCGGGGCAGCAGCGCATCGAGTTCGGGATAGCCGGTCGGGTTGGACATCAGGCTCGGAGACGGTAGTGGGTATGCGGCGATGGGGCCGTCCGCCCAGTGCGAACGGCCCCATCCGGGCTAAGAACTAGGCGGAACGGCCGGGTGCGCCCACGGCGCGGGCCTACCCTATTTCTGATCGGCGCTCTTGGCCATCTCGGCGATCTTGGCGAAGGCGTCGAGATCGTGCACGGCCAGGTCTGCCAGGACCTTTCGGTTGATGTCGACGCCCGCTTTCCGGAGTCCGGCCATGAGGCGGCTGTAGCTCATGCCCTGAATCCGCGCCGCGGCATTGATGCGGGTGATCCAGAGCGCCCGGAACTCGCCCTTCTTTTTCCGACGGTCCCGGTAGGCATAGCGCATGGCGCGCTCCGCGGTCTCCTTGGCCGCCTTGTACAGCTTGCTCCGGCCGCCACGGGCACCCTTGGCGGCCTCCATGATCTTCTTTTTCCGGGCGTGGTGGGCGACGCCATTTTTGACGCGGGGCATGGAAGATCCTTACGCCTGGAGGAGACGGCTGACGCGAGGGAAATCCGCCGAGCTGACGAGATCGGGCTTCTTCAGCCGATTCTTCCGCTTGCGCGTCTTCTTGGTCAGGATATGGGAGTGATTGGCATGCCAGCGCTTGAGCTTCCCGGTTCCGGTTCTCTTCAGGCGCTTCATAGCGGCACGCTTGGTCTTCATCTTCGGCATTTTGATCCTCGACTCGCGTTGCTCGTCTCGCGCGCCCTACTTCGGCGCTATCACCATCGTCATGTTACGGCCCTCGAGCTTGGCATCGGACTCGATCTTGCCGACATCGGCTAGATTGGCTGCCACGCGGTCGAGTACTGCCTTGCCCAGCTCGAGGTGGGCCATCTGCCGGCCACGAAACATCATGGTCACTTTGACCTTGTTGCCGTCGCCCAGGAACTCCCGCGCATGGCGAGTCTTGAAGTCGAAATCGTGGTCATCGATTCCGGGACGGTACTTCACTTCCTTGAGCTGAATGATGTGCTGCTTTTTCTTGGCCGCGCGGGCGGCCTTGGCCTCCTCGA
>JBKJZM010000028.1:0-5599 GCA_046715295.1 Gemmatimonadales bacterium
CGCCGTTTCCTCTTCCCCACCCGCCATCCCGGCAGGGGTCCAGCGAAATCGACGCGTGCCACCGATCGAACCGCCAGGTCTTTGGTCTGAGTAGAGCGTACTCACCCGATGCCCCTGCGTTCGATCCTCTGACGCAGGGGCATCTGCTTTACCCTCAACCTCCACCGAGAAGACCATGGCGACGACGGCCCGGCCCAGTGCTCCCGTTCGTGTAGCACCGAGCAGTGAAGTGCAGAAAGTCCTCGATTTGATCAAGCAGAAAAACATCCAGGTCGTGGATGTGAAGTTCTGCGACTTGCCGGGCACCTGGCAGCATTTCTCCATTCCCGCCGCCACGCTCAACGAGGCCATGATCCGCGAAGGACTGGGCTTCGATGGGTCGTCGATCCGCGGCTTCCAGGCGATCAACGAAAGCGACATGCTCCTCTTGCCGGATGTTTCGACCGCGTTTGTCGATCCGGTGCTCTCGGTGCCGACCCTCTCGCTCAGCTGCGACATCTACGATCCGCTGACGCTCGAGCCTTACTCCCGAGACCCGCGCTTCATTGCGTTCAAGGCCGAGGAGTACCTGAAGACCACCGGCATCGCGACCACCTCGTACTGGGGGCCGGAAGCGGAATTTTTCATCTTCAACTCGGTCCGCTTCGACCAGACCGCCAACGAGGGCTTTTACCACATCGACTCGGAGGAGGGGATTTGGAACTCCGGCCGCAACGGCGTGCCCAACCTGGGCCACCGCCCTCGGCACAAGGAGGGGTACTTCCCGGTCCCACCGGTCGACCGGCTGCAGGACGTGCGGTCCAAGATCATGCTGGCGCTGATCGACGCCGGTATTCCGGTGGAAGTGCAGCACCACGAGGTGGCTACGGCGGGACAGGCGGAGATCGACTTCCGGTTCGGGACACTGGTGCAGACCGCGGACCGGCTCCTGGCCTACAAGTACATCGTGAAGAACGTCTGTCACAACCTGGGTCTCACGGCCACGTTCATGCCCAAGCCGCTCTTTGGCGACAACGGCTCGGGAATGCACGTGCACCAGTCACTCTGGAAGGGCGACCAGCCGCTGTTCTATGATGAGGACGGGTATGCCCTGCTGTCCGAGACGGCCCGACACTACATCGGCGGGTTGATTGCGCATGCGCCGGCGTTGCTGGCCATCTGTGCTCCGACCACGAACAGCTACCGCCGGCTGGTGCCCGGCTTCGAAGCACCGGTCAACCTGATGTACTCGGCCCGCAACCGGTCGGCGATTTGCCGGATTCCGTGCTACTCCAGCAGCCCCAAGGCGCGCCGAATCGAATTCCGCGCACCAGATCCCACGGCGAATCCGTACCTGGCCTTCTCCGCCCTGCTCATGGCGGGGCTCGACGGTATCAAGCGCAAGCTGGAGCCGCCCGCACCGATCGACGAGGACCTGTACGAGCTGCAGGACGAGCGAAAGAAGAGCATCAGGATGGTGCCCGGCTCTCTGGCCGAAGCGGTGGCGGCACTCGAGGCGGACCACCACTTCCTGCTGGAAGGCGACGTGTTCACGCCCGACGTGTTGGAGACCTGGATCTCGCTGAAGCGCACCAAGGACATCGCGCCGGTGAACCTTCGGCCGCATCCGTACGAGTTCTTCCTGTACTACGACGCGTGATAGAGGGCTATTGGCTGTTCGCTGTGGGCTATGGGCTGTTCCGGTGATGAGCCGACTACCGTCCCGGCAGCCCGAATAGTGCGATGCACAGCCCATAGCCCATAGCCCACAGCCCATAGCCAATAGCCTTCATCCCTGGGAGCAATGTCGTGACCACCTTAGCCTTGCTGCTCGCCGTTCAGGACGCCGCACCACCGCCGACCGTGGTGCCGGCGGACACGGCCTGGATGCTGATCTCGACCGCGCTGGTCCTGCTCATGACCCCCGCCCTCGCCTTCTTCTATGGTGGCCTGGTGCGGAACAAGAACTCGCTCAACACCATGATGATGAGCTTCGTGTCCCTGGGCGTCGTCGGGGTTACCTGGGCCATCGCGGCCTACAGCCTGGCGTTGAGCGAGGGTGGCCCGCTGCTCGGCGGTCTGGCCAACTTCGGCTTGAACGGGGTGGGCACCGAGGCCAAGGGCACCATTCCGCACGTGCTCTTCATGGCCTACCAGGGGACCTTTGCCATCATCACCGCCGCGCTCATCTCGGGCGCCGTCGTCGAGCGGATGCGATTCGGGCCGTACGTCGCCTTTATCGTGCTCTGGACCCTGTTTGTCTACGCGCCGGTAGCGCACTGGGTCTGGGGCGGCGGGTGGCTCATGACCCGGGGCGTGCTCGACTTCGCCGGCGGCACCGTGGTGCACATCAACGCCGGTGTGTCGGCCCTGGTCGCGGCAGTGGTACTCGGCTCCCGGAAGGACTACGGGCGCCAGGCGGTGCTGCCCCACAACGTGCCCTTCACCCTGCTGGGCGCGGGACTGCTCTGGTTCGGCTGGTTCGGCTTCAACGGCGGCAGCGCGCTGGCGGCCAACGAGCTCGCGGCCCTGGCCTTCACCAACACCTTCCTGGCTCCGATGGGGACGCTGGTGGTGTGGACGCTGATCGATTACTTCCGGACCGGCAGGGCCACCGCCGTCGGCGCGGCCACCGGTATCGTGGTCGGGCTGGTGGCCATCACTCCCGCGGCGGGCTTCGTGAGCCCGGCCGGCGCCCTCATCCTCGGCGCTGTGGCGGCGCTGCCGAGCTACTTCGTCATCGCGCTCCGCTCCCGTACGCGGATCGACGACTCGCTCGACGTCTTCGCCGGCCACGGCATTGGCGGACTCACCGGCGCTCTGCTCACCGGCGTACTGGCCCAGAAGATCTGGAACCCGGCCGGCAACGACGGCCTGCTCTACGGCAACCCCGGCCAGCTCGGGGTCCAGGCGCTGGGTAGCCTCAGCGCGGCGTTCTACGCCGCGGTCATGACCTTCGTGATTCTCAGGGTGCTCGGCCTGGTGATGTCGCTCCGCGCGGTGCCTCGCGTCGAGGGTGTCGGCATGGACGTGAGCCAACACGGCGAGGAAGCCTACGCCAGCGGCGAAGGCTCGATCCTGGTGCACCCAGACGCTGTGCTCGGGTCCGAGCCGCTGCCCGCGTTTACCCCACAAGTCGCTCGCTAAGGGAGCGCCCACATGAAACTCATCGTAGCGATCATCCGCCCCGACCGTCTCAACGAGGTATTGGAGGCGCTCTACCGCACCGACGTGCGCGGTCTCACCGTAACCCGGGTGCTCGGCCACGGCGGCGAGACCGAGCGGGTCGAGACCTACCGTGGTACTACCGTCAAAGTCGATTTGCAGGAAAAGGTGCGCCTGGAAATCGGCGTCTCCGAACCCTTCGTGACGGTCACCATCAATGCAATCCTCGGCAGCGCACGCACGGGGGACGTCGGCGACGGCAAGATCTTCGTCCTCGACGTCGCGCAGGTTTTCCGCATACGGACCGGCGAGCGGAACGAGGCGGCCGTGACCCCGGCAGTGGCGGCTGTCGGGGGGTAGGCAGGGCAGCACAAACTCCTCAACCCGAGCATCGCGAGGGACCTACTCGGCGCGCTGTCAGTGCCCGCAGGGTGGGTCCCTTCGCTTATCCTGATCTGCTGCCCCGGTGCCCCGCTGCGCTCTGCCCCCTAGATTCCACCCATGCCCCACAAGCTCAAAAGCAGCGCCATCACCGAGGGCGTCCAGCGCGCACCCAATCGGGCCATGCTCCGCGCGGTCGGTTTCGGTGACGGCGACTTCACCAAACCCATCGTCGGCATCGCCAACGCGTACAGCACCATCACGCCCTGCAATGCGGGGCTCGACGTCCTCGCCCGCGAGGCCGAGGCGGCGGTGCGCAGCGCGGGGGGAATGCCCCAGGTCTTCGGCACCATCACGGTGAGCGACGGCATCTCGATGGGGACCGAAGGGATGAAGTACTCCCTGGTGTCCCGCGAGGTCATCGCCGACTCGATCGAGACCGCGTGCGGTGCCCAGAGCATGGACGGCGTGGTGGCCGTGGGCGGATGTGACAAGAACATGCCCGGCGCCATGATGGCCATCGCACGGATGAACATCCCGGGGATCTTCGTCTACGGCGGCACCATTAAGCCCGGGCATTACGCGGGGCGCGATCTCACGGTGGTGAGCGCCTTCGAGGCGGTCGGCCAGCACAGCGCCGGCAAGATCGATGACCAGGAGCTGCTGGAGGTGGAGCGCCGGGCGTGTCCGGGGAAGGGCTCCTGTGGCGGGATGTTCACCGCCAACACCATGTCCTCGGTGTTCGAGGCCATGGGGATGAGCCTGACCTATTCCTCCACTATGGCGGCCGAGGACGCGGAAAAGGCTGCCAGTGCCGGTCGCTCCGCTGCGGTGCTGGTGGAGGCGATCGGCCGGCAGCTTCTTCCCCGCCAGATCCTCACCCGCAAGGCATTCGACAACGGGATCGCCGTGACGATGGCGATAGGCGGCTCTACCAATGCGGTGCTCCACCTGCTCGCGATTGCCCGGGCGGCCGGCGTGCCGCTCGCGCTCGACGACTTCGAGACCATTCGCGCCAGAGTGCCGGTCCTCTGCGATCTCAAACCATCAGGGCGGTACGTAGCCACCGATCTGCACCAGGCGGGCGGGGTGCCCCAGGTGATGAAGATGCTGCTGGCGCACGGGGTGCTTCACGGCGATGCGCTCACGATTACCGGCGAGACCGTCGCCCAGGTGCTCCGGGACGTGCCCGCCGAGCCTCGGGGAGATCAGGACGTAATCCGCCCCTGGGATCGCCCGCTGTATGCCCAGGGACATCTGGCCATTCTCCGTGGCAACCTGGCTCCCGAGGGAGCGGTCGCCAAGATCACCGGGGTGAAGACACCGACCATGACGGGTCCCGCCCGAGTGTTCGCCTCGGAGGAGCGCTGTCTCGAGGCGATTCTCTCGGGAGGCATACTGGCAGGGGACGTGATTGTAATCCGGTACGAGGGACCCAAAGGCGGCCCGGGCATGCGCGAAATGCTGGCGCCGACATCCGCAATCATCGGTGCCGGGCTGGGCGACTCAGTGGGATTGATCACCGACGGCAGATTTTCGGGAGGGACTTACGGCATGGTGGTGGGGCACGTTGCGCCGGAGGCGGCCGCGGGCGGAGCTATTGCCCTGGTGCAGGAAGGCGATCGGATCACCATCGATGCCGAACGCAGACTGCTCCAGCTGGAGGTCTCCGAGACCGAGCTGTCACGGAGGCGCGCGGCCTGGAAGCCCCCCGCGCCGAGGTACACCGCCGGCGTGCTCTACAAGTACGCCAAGCTGGTCTCGAGCGCGAGCCTGGGAGCCGTGACCGACCTCTAGGACCCGAACCTGCTTCATAATCCGATGGACCAGGTGGGGTTTGCCGTCCTTTCGACCGTCTCCACTTGACGCCCCTCCATTACTCGCCGCACTACTTCCTCGCCCATCTCGCGGGTTGTCAGAATGGGCTCTCCCCCGAGGGCGATGTCGAAGGTGCGCGCCCCCCCCGCCAGAACGGCGGCGATGCCCGCCTCGCCCAGCTGAGCGGCCTCCGGCCGCGCGAGGCCCTGCCGCCGCAACAGAGCCGCCGAAGCGATGGCGCCGCGGGGATTGGCCA
>JBKJZM010000029.1:0-3792 GCA_046715295.1 Gemmatimonadales bacterium
GTGCGGGGCCGAATGGGGCAATCTGGCGGGCGAGCTCGGACCCGATCGAGCCGGCCGCCCCGGTCAGGAGGACTACCCGGTCGCGCAGGTCGGCCCTGACCGGAGAAAGATCGAGGTTCACCGGTACACGTCCCAACAAATCCTCGATCCGGACATTGCGAAGCTGGTTTACGCCGGCGGTCCGCCCCGGCAACTCGTGCAGCGGGGGAAGGGTCTTGAACTCGAGCGCGGCAGCGATACACTGATCCACCACGCGGCGCATCTGGGGCATGTCTCCCGCATCGAGGGCGATGATCGCGAGTTCCGCCCGCAGCCGCTGCGTCACCTTCGGCAAGTCGTCTATGGTGCCGACTACCCGGACGCCCCGGGTAGTCTGCCCCAGTCCTACACCATCGAGATCCACCAGGCCCACGACGTTCAGCCCATCCATTCCCCCAAGGCGCGCGCCACGCAGGAGCTGCTCCGCTCGTTCCCTCGACCCCACAACCAGCGTGCGGCGCCCGCGCCGGGTCGAAAACGGCAGGGAGCTCTTTCGGATGATGCGGGCAATGAACGGCAGTCCACCGGCGAAGAGGACGGCGCCGGCCCATTCGACCAGCAGCACCGATCGAGAAATCCCCGGGAACAGATAGGCCAGATAAAGCGCGAGCACGAAGCCAATGCAGGTTCCGGTTACTGCAAAGGCGAGCGTCAGCCGTATCCCCGCCTGGTGCCGCTCCACCGCCCGCAAGCAAGGGATGCTCATGTGATTCACAGAACCTTGGTTACGAGACAGTGATCCGGGTGAAGACGGTGTTGGCGGTGTCGGACTAACTCAGGCGGGAATGCGAGGTTCGTGCCCGAAGTGGGCATGGCGAACGCATTATCTATCAACAGCATGGATGGGGTGTGCGAGAAATTGCACCGGCTAGTGGCGGCCCGTCGTTGCACGAATGCAACTAGCTGGGAGCCAGGAGCTAGGGGCGCGAGCTATTATCTCGGCTTTATCTCCAAGCTCCCGACTCCCAGCTCTCCTCAATACCAGCCGATCGGCTTCTCGTCCAGATTGATGAAGACTTGCTTAGTCTCGAGGTATTCCTCCACTCCCCAGTGACCGAGTTCCCGGCCAAAGCCGGACGCCTTGTAGCCGCCCCATGGGGCCTCCACGAAGGTCGGCTGCATGTGGTTGACCCAGACAATGCCGGCCTCGAGCGACTTCACCACCCGGAAGGCCTTAAAGATGTCCCGGGTCCAGACCGCAGCGGCCAGGCCGTACTGGGTCTCATTGGCGATGCGGATAGCGTCCGCCTCATCCTTGAACGGGATGATGCTCATCACCGGACCGAAGATCTCCTCCTGCGCGATCCGGGCCGAGTTGTCCACGTCGTAGAAGATGGTCGGCTCGATGTACCAGCCCTTGTCGAACTGCTTGGGCCTGCCCCCGCCCACCGCCACTTTGGCTTCTCCACGTCCCACCTGGAGATAGTCGGCTACCCGGTCACGCTGCTCGGCGCTGACCAGTGGACCCATCTTATTCTCGCGATCCATGCCGGGGCCCAGCTTGATCGTTTTCGCCTTTGCCGCCGCAGCATCGACGAACTTCTTATAGATCTCCCGCTGCACCAGCACCCGGCTCCCCGCGGAGCAGACCTCGCCCTGGTTGATGAAGGTGCCGAAAAGGGCTCCGTCCACTGCATTCTCGAAATCGGCGTCGCTGAAGAAGATGTTGGGCGACTTGCCCCCCAGCTCGAGCGATACCCGCTTCAACTGGTCCGCGGCGCTGCGCATGATGGTCTTGCCTACCTCGGCGCTTCCGGTGAAGGCGATTTTCCTGATGGCAGGGTGGGCGACGATCGGCGCTCCCGCTCCCGGTCCATCTCCAGTGACGATATTCACCACACCGGGCGGCAAACCGACGGCTTCGAAGTCCTTGGCCAGCTCTAGGATGGAGAGGGGGGTCTGCTCCGCCGGCTTGAGGACCACCGTGCACCCCGCCGCCAGCGCGGGCGCGATCTTCCAGGCGGCCATCATGAGCGGATAGTTCCAGGGTATGATCTGGCCGGCCACGCCCATGGGCTCCCGCATGGCAAAGGCCACCGCGTCGGCCGGCACAGGGAGCACCTCACCGTTGATCTTGGTGGCGAGACCGCCGTAGTACTCGAAGCAGGTGGCGGTATCGTCCATGTCGTACTCGGACTCGGCGATCGGCTTGCCCGTGTTTCGGGTTTCAATCTCCGCCAGCTCCGCCCGGCGGGCTCGTACTCGCTCGGCCAGGCGGAATAGAATCCGGCCGCGGTCCTGGGCGGTAACCGCTTTCCAGCCATCGTAAAAGGCCTTCTTGGCCGACCCCGCCGCCAGGTCCACATCAGCGGCGGTGCCGGCGGGCACGGTCGCAATGGCATCTTCCGTCGATGGATCGTACACCTCGAAAGTCTTGCCGTTCTTGGCGTCAACGAACCGCCCGTCGATATACATCTGGTAGTGGGCCACCTGGGATTTCCGCGCCTTACTTGAGGCTCTCGCCGTACTCGTCATCGGCTCCTCCACTCCGCACTCGAAGGTCCATCAGTCTGGTGGGATTATCGCAGAAAATACCACAAAGGCACGAAGGACACACCTATGTGTGCTTCGTGCCTTGGTGGGCTACGCCTGCTGCGCGCTAGGCGGCGGCGACAGCCTCTCTTGATTGCCGAGGTACCCCCCTGGTGAGAGCCACGCGACCGGAATCGTCCCGGACTCTCCACGGCATACCCTCACGCACGAGCTGCTCGAGGAACGGGTCGGGATTGAACTGCTCGGGCGACATCACGCCGGTGCCCCGCCAGATCCGCTGTGCGATCAGCCGTGCCGCGATGACCGGCGGGATCCCGGTCTGATAAGCCGTCGCCTGCACGCCCAGCTCAGTGAAGACCGTCTCGTGATCAGTGACATTGTAGATATAGTAAGCCTTTGGCTCGCCGTTCTTGAACCCCTTGGCGAGTGTCCCGACGCAGGTCTTGCCCCGCATCTTTCCTGCGAGGTCCCTGGGATCAGGCAACAGAGCTACGACCACATCCCGGGGTGCAATAGACTGATCACCGACCTGGACGCGATCCTTCCTCGAGAGACCCAGCCGCTTCATGACCCGAAGCGTCTCGACCGTCACATCATCCATACACAGCTTGAAGTCGACCGTCTGCGCCGCGGGAAAGAAACGCGGCAGCGTCCTCGATTCCTCGTGATCGACGTAATAGCAGTTGAGGACGCCCAGCTCCGGAAAATCAAACGGCTCCAGGCCGGTGAGCGGCTCTTCCAGGTAGTAGCGGCCCCCACGGTAGGCCACCGCCTTGCAGAGGCACTCGTCGATCATGACCCAGGGGCTGAATGCCGCGAAGAAGCCGTCGTGCCCCTGGCAAACGGAGTTGTCGCCGTCGCGCACCCGCAACTCGGTGACGACGTCGAGCAGATGTTTCGCCGCATAGGCGGCATAGACGTTGGTTGTACCGGGATCTGCCCCCATCCCTAGGAGGGCAAGTCGGCCGGCAGCCTTGAACTCGGCATCGAGAGCGAACTGGTCATCCATCTTGGGGATGCCGTCCGCGTCGGTACCCGCGCTGGCAAGGTCGATGTAATCGCAGCCGGCTGTCAGGCAGGCACGCATCACGTCGATGTTGGTCGCGGGAAGGGCCGCGTTAAGGACAAGGGTGATACCGTATTGGCGCAGCGCACCCACAACTGCCGCGCGATCGCCGGCATTCAGGCTGATCGCAGTGACCCGTGGATCGTTGAGCCGGTCCGCAAGGAGGGAGGCGCGGGCGGACACCGCGTCGGCGA
>JBKJZM010000030.1:0-15092 GCA_046715295.1 Gemmatimonadales bacterium
CCAATGATGAGAGCCGATCCGACCAGCGCGGCGGTGGCCGCGAGGCCGAGCGCAAAGGCGATGGCAAAGACCAGCAGAACGTAACGGACCCGCATGCGGACCACGAGGTCGAACAGCCTGGGTGCCGCAAACCGTCCCGCCAGCACGGCGACCACGAGGAAGCCAACCGCGACCGCGAAGACTTTCAGAATTCCCAGCGCCTCCACCGAGGCCCCGGCCGCCAGGCCTGACACCACGGTGAGGATCACTAAACCGAGAACGTCATCGATAATGGCGGCCCCGATAATGATCCTGGCCTCCTGGGTGTGCATCTGCCCGAGGTCTGACAGCACTCGCGCGGTAATGCCGACAGACGTAGCGGTGAGCGTGGCACCCACGAAGATGGCCGCCAGCGTGAGGTCAGTCCCTCCGCCGGCCGCCGCGTGGGGCAAATAGGCCCAGTAGGCAAAGCCGAAGGCAAAGGGGAGCGCCACGCCGACAGCGGCGACGGAAAGCGCGGCGGGGCCGACCCGGAACATCTCCTTGAGATCGGTCTCGAGTCCGATCTCGAAGAGCAGGAGCACCACGCCGAGCTGGGCGAGAAGGTGGATGATCTCAGATCCCGTTCCCTCGGTCGGCACGATGCCGAGCACGCTGCCACCCAGGAGCACGCCGGCGATCAGCTCGCCCAGTACAGCCGGCTGGCCGAACCTCTCCGCGAGCTCGCCAAGGAGCTTGGCGGCCACAAGCATAGCCTCCAGCACCAGGAACAGTGTGGGAATGAAAAGGTCGTGCATCGCGGCGCTAGAGCCGTTCCTCGGCCCTGGGCGTCAGAACAAACTCATGCTGGAAGAGCGGCAGGTCGACCCGGTCGGTGTACTCGGTCTCGATGACGATCCGGTTGGGACGGCCACCGCGGGTAATCTTGAACCGGGGGGACCCACCCGCTAGCAGGGCTTCGGCCTGCTCGGTGAGGCGGCGGTTAATGACCTCGTCGCTCAGCCTGGGAGCCAGGCGCGCCTGGGTGCGCATCCCGTCGAGCAGCTCGTAGTAGCGGAGATAGACTTGCCCGATGTTCACGCCGTAATACAGGGCACCCACGAAGAGCAGGAGAGAGAACAGACAGCCCAGCGTGCCGGCGCCCTGTCGTGGCGGCCGCCTCAAGCTCACCACTGTGACTGAGCTCCCTCCACAATGTTCACCACCAGGTCCTCGAGCGCTTTCTGACGGCCGTCGGCTTCGCGTCCCGGGTCATAATCGCCCTTTACCACAACGCTCCGTTGCCAGATGGGCTTCCCCTGTTTCTGGTCGAGTATCTCCACATTCACCGAGATCTGAACCTGCCGCCGGGTCACATTCACTTCCCGGTCTTCGCCCCCTTCGTAGGCCACGGGCAGATCGGGCTCGTATCGCGTAATAGACCCGCGCACTACGGCGTCGGCCTGGGCCTCAGCGGATTGCCGCAGCCCCAGGCGCCGCTCGACCGCCTCCCGCACCGCCCGCGAGATCTCCTGCGTGAGCGTCGGCTCGGGGGTCTGGTTGTCGAACGGAAGGACCGCGACCGTTTTTATCGATGGTGGAAGGCCGCCGCCCGCGAAGCCATAGAGGCAGCCGCCGAGTGCCAGCGTACTAAGGGTTACGAGGAAGCCAGATGTCAGGCGCAAAGGTGGCCCGGGTAGTCGAGAGAAAGGTCAAGTCGAGTTTCGCCGGCGCGCTCGGCACGGTGAGCTGCGCTTTGATAGGAACTCCGTCCCGCTGGAGTGTCGTTTCGGCGCGCCCGATCAGCTTGCCGGCTTGGCGCACCTCGGCGACAAACCGGATCGGGTCTCCAGCCGTGCGGGCGTACTGGACGGTATCGGTGGCGCCGGCGTATTGCCAGGCTGTGATCGAGTCTTGAGAGAGTCCCCGCAGCTCCACTCCCTCCGGGGGCATTCGGGCGACTCCGAACATGGCCCACATCAACGGGTAGTTGGGGACGAGCCTGGCAATGGCGTCAGGCGGTTCGGTCCACCGGGCTTGATTTCCGATCACGAGGGCGGAGGCGGCACCACTCCCGAACGGGCCGGCCACATCGAACCGGAGGGAATCCGGTGGCACGATCCGGGCGCTTCCCCGCCCGCCTGCGCTGCCGCGCTCGTCCTGGAACAGCCACTTGAAGCGGTGAAGCCGGCTCTCAACTGGACCGGTGGCCGCGACCCACTGAGCCACCTGCGCCTGGCTGACCGGCTGGGCGCCCTCCGGAACCACCGGCCCAGGCGCACTCCGACACGCCGCTCCGACCAGGCCAAGATAGGCCAGGAGGAGAGGGCGGTCAAGCCCAAGATATTGTGGCATCAGTAGTTATAGCCGAAGAAGAAGCTGAGGAAGCCCGGTCTCTTTTGCTCCCCATTCAAGCTGTATCCGGCGTAATTGCCATCGGTGAAACGACGGCCGAGGTCGAGGCGCAGCACCGCGAGCGGGGCGATGGCGAGGCGAAAGCTCAACCCGTAACTGCCCAGCAGCGCGCGGTCGGTGCCTGAGGGGAATGTGGCCTTGCCGGCGTCGGCGAAGAGCGCGCCCTGTATCTCGGGGAAATCGACGTCGCCGAAAGGGGTGCCCAGCGTGAAATGGGTGAGCACGGGGAAGCGCAGTTCCTGATTCAGCATGAAGGCGTGGGATCCGAGGATGTAGCCGAACTGCGGGTAGCCTCGCAGGCCCAGCGTGCCCCCGATGTTGATTCGCCGGGGCCGGTCACCACCACTGTAGAACCCCATAGTACGCACAGCGTAGGTGCTGCGCCGACCCAGCCGGAAGTACCGGCGCCAGTCGCCACTCAGGAGGTAGCTGTCGAACCGGCTGTTGGTGAAATCGCTCGAGATCCCCGCCGTGAAGCTGAATCGGGTGCCGTCGATTGGCCCGGAAGGAATCCACAGCGAGTTGTCATGCACATAGCTCATGTAGTGCGAGGCGATCCAGCCGACGCGGCGAGGCTGATCCACAGGCAGAGTGAAGTCCACTCGATCGGAGTGTTCGACCACGACGGTCCCCTCGATCCGACTGAAGCGGCTCAGCGGATAGCGCAGAAGTCCGAGGCCCCCGACAGCGGTCTCGTTGTAGGCCACCACGTTGTCCCCCTCGAAATTGCGGCCCTTGGTGCGGAAAGCGCCCAGACCCCAGTTGAGGCGCCGCTGGCGGTTCAGGTACACCGCACTGGCATTGATGTTCTCCAAGACGCTGCCGAGCCGGCGGCCATGAAACGAGCCGATGGAGCCGAAGATGAGGTTGTCGCCGAGCAGGTCGCTCATCAGAAAAGCAATTCCCTGCGCCCCGCCGTATCCCGGGACGAACACCGCATCACCAGCGGCGACATCGAGCGTCATCCGCCGCCGATAGGGCTCCCCTGCCGATGAGCCCGCCGCGGTGTCGCGCGAGGTAGCCCAGGTCCACTGCGCGGGTGGAGCTCCGGAATCGAGCGAGAAGCGTTGCTGCCGTGCCGCGGAGTCGATGGGGTACCGGTACAGGTTCCAGCTGAGATCGTGGAAGCCCCCGATCAGGAGCCCGCTGCTATCGGGAAGGGGCACGGCATCGAAGGCCCCACTCCAGGCGGAGGTCTCCCGACGCCCATCGCCCACGGTGTCTACCGAGAATACGTTGAGCACACCATCCCGGTTCGAAGTGAAATACACGCGGCCATCGGGGCCCCACGACGGCGCTTCGTCCACCCAATCGCCCCGGGTGAGCTGGGACACTACTCCGCTTCCGAGATCCAGCAAGAACAGGTTGACCGCCCCGTTCAGACCACCGGCGGTCCGATCAGAGGCGAACACGAGGCGCCGGCCATCCGGATGAGGGCTGGGATCGAGATCCTGGAACCGCTCCCGAGTCAGCGGCTCAAGGGTGCCAGTGGGGAGCCGCACGCGATAGAGGTCGGACACGCCGCTCTCAGACAGCGCGCTGAAGACGATGCTTTGCCGGTCAGGCATCCACATCGGGGAGAGCATCGAGTTCAGCCGGTCGAACTGGTATCTGCCGGCAATCTTCCCCCGCTTCAGGTCCCAAATCACCAGTGCATCTCGGTCGCCATAGCGCGCCGTGAAGAGCAGGAACCCCGGCCGCGACGCATCCATCCGGGAATCGAAGGGATGCAAGGCTTCCAGGTCGGCGGTGCGGCCCCCGACCACAACCTTTCGGGGTCTGCCGCCTGTCAGTCTCTTACGGTAGATCGTGGCATAGCCGCTGGCCGGCGACACAAACAGGACCTCGCCGGCGGGCCCGGCCCCGGTGTCTTCCCGGGCGCCGGTGTCGGGCAGGAATGCGGGCTTGATGGCGAGCCGGGTAATCTCCCGTCCCAGCACGGCGAGCGGGGCGAGGCTCTCGACCGACGGGTAGAAGTCGCGGCGCATGGCCAGCTGGAACTCCTCACTCAGCTGGTCGAGCGAACGGCCGTAGGTGGCGAGGACGGCGTCCTCGAAGGTGTCATAGCGATTGAGCTCCTTGTAGATGAGCGCCACCCGCCAGTCCCCATAGGTATCGGCCAGCCAACGGTGAATGCGGCCGCCGAGCGGATACACGATCCCGCTGGTCACGTAGGTGAGCTGGCGCAGCTGCGGCAGGCGCCCGGTGAGCGTGATGTCACGCAGCACCATCATGTCCCTGGCGTCCTCGCCGCCCGACCAGAGCTCGGCCAGCCCCTCACTCCACCAGAGCGGAAAGGCGAACCGCCCCGATCGCGGGGCCTGGTTGTAACTCTCGGACTGGAGATCGAGCTGAAACGCGTGCACCATCTCATGCCGCAGCGTGTGCCGGAACTCGGAGAAGTTCCCCCGGAACGGCAGCGCGACCCTCCGCTTGAGGAAGTCGGTGACCCCGAGCAGTCCCTCGGGAGGCGTGAACGGCAGGATGTTGGTCTGCTCGAAGTCCGTATGGGAGGCATAGACGATCAACGGGATGCGCGCGGCGATCTCATGGCCAAACTGTAGCGAGAGCGTGTCGTAACTCGCCTCCGCATAGACCAGCGCCGCGGGGGCAAGCTCAGCCTCGGCGGGGTAGTAGTAGAGATCGACATGCGCCCCACGGATGATCTTCCAATCCAGCTTGCGGTACTGGACCTTGTTCTGGCCAAAGGCAAAGAACTGGGCGCGCACAGGCAGTACGGCGAAGGCGGAGAGGACCAATAGGACAGAAAGGGACCTCACCACCTGGCGTCCGAAAGTTGCCAGGCCGTGCATGACCATGACGTTCGTCGTTTTCCGACTTCTCATTCCAATCACCTCTGTCATCTCCGTCCTCTCCGTGCTCTCCGTCCTACCTGCGAATCGTCCGAATCACGTCGCCCTGGGTAATTCGGGACAACGCCCCGACGTCGCCCACGGCCCGGCCAAACACGGTATAGGTGCCGTCGAGGTGCGGCTGGGGACTCAGGGTGATGAACCACTGACTCGAGCCCGTGTCCGGCCCGGACAGGGCCATGCCCAGCATCGGCTTGATATCGTACCTCACTCGGTTGATCTCATCGCGGATGGCTCCTCCGGGGCTGCCGAATCCGTCGCCTCGAGGATCTCCATCCTGGACCACGAAGTTGGGTACCACCCGGTGCCAGCGGTTGCCGTCAAAAAAGCGTCGATCCACCAGCCGGAGGAAGTTGGCCACGGTAAGCGGCGCCTCCGGACCGAAGAGCTCGACCTCGAGCACCCCGCGCTGATCCGTCTCGATGAAGACGTGAGGCCGGGCCACAGAGTCGGGCGCGGCGATGAACCGGCGAACCAGATCTCGATAGTCCTGCAGCGAGCGTCCGGTCGCAATCGGATGGGCCGGGCCCCAGCGCGCCGCGGCGTCGGGCCAGTTAGCCTCAGCCCAGGTCCGGATCAGATAGTTGGTCGGCCGAGGTACGGGGCCGAGAAACTCGCGATCGACCCGCGCCTGCGCGGCGGCTCCGCTCCGGCCAATGGCCGTCACTGCATTAAGTGCGGATATAGCCGCATCGGGAAAGGAGTCGCGCGCCGCGCGCGCGTACATGACCGTGAGGGCCGCCAGGTCGGCTGGATCGGCCGCCCGCCCCACGATATCGGCAGCGACGCTGCGAACCGCCCCGTCCTGGTGGGTGAGCAAGCGCCGTCCGGCATCGAGCAACCGGCGATCGGGACCCTCGACCGCGGTCGTCCAAGCCTTGAGCCCGGCCGCGACCACGCGTCCATCCCGGTCGGAGCTGAACCAGGGGGAGCCTGCGGCTCCGGCCAGGGCCCAGCCCTCCGCGGCCGTAGCACGATCCCGCCAGTCCCTGCCAGTCTGCCACGCGGTTGCCACACGAGCGAACTGAGCGCTGTCCGCGCGTGCCAGACCCAATAGCGCCTCCCGCCGAAGGGCAAAAGTTCCTTTTCCTGTGATCGCGCGCCGCAGCGCCGCCACCGCCACCGCCCCGCCGAGTTCACCCAGCGTGGAGGCGGCCTGCACCCGCACGTTCGCCACCGGATCGTCCACCCTCCAGGCAATCTTGGGCACCAATGTGGAATCGTGATAGGTGCCGAGCGAGCGAAGCGCATTGATTCTCACGCCGGGATCCTCGTCATCCACGGCTCTGGTCAGCATGCCCCCGATGGTGGGCGGATCCAGCTTGGCAGCCTCGGCGTAGCTTCGAACCAGCGCGCGCCCGGCCACCGCGCGGGTAGCCGGATCCTTGTCCCGGAGCGCCGCGATCAACTGGTTTGCCGCGGCGGGAGATCGCAGGCGGCCCAGCGAATACGCGGCGCGCCAGCGGGTGGCCTGCACTGAATCCGACATGAACGGGAGCAGGGCGTCGGCCGGGGCATCGGCACCGAGCCGCCAGGTCTCCAGCAGAATCTGGCGGGTGGCGGGAGCAGGGTCGGCCTGAGAGAGCGCCACCTTACCCTGCAGCACGGCGGCGAAGAAGTCAGCACTGCGCCGGCCACCGATGCTGGCGAGGGCAGTGATCGCTTCCACGGCGGTCGGGGCGTCGAGCGGTGGAAGGCCGGTGAGCCGCTGGATCAGCGGTTGGACCGCGGCGGAGTCGCGCAGCAGCCCAAGGGCGAAGGCTGCGGCCACCCGCACCGTGGTGTCGGGCTGATCGAGGGTCCGCAGCAGCAGCGGCGACGCGCCAAGGTCCCCAATCCGCCCCGCGGCAACGGCGCTGACCCGTCGGACCACGGAGTCCGGGGCCAGGAGGGCTCGCTGGAACAGGTCCGGCCGCCACTCCCGCGCATCCTCTGCGGCGAGCACCGGGGCGAGCTGTTCGACCACCGCCTCCTCCTGCGCTCCGGCGACGGCCGGGAGGAGGAGCCCGGCGCACAGACCGACCAGAAGTCTCATGACCCCAACTTGACCGGATCGGGAATGGGCTGCAGTGCCCGGCGGACCCGTTCAGGCAGACGGGTCAGGGCCATCGAGGAGTCGAGGGCCAGCAGGCTGGTCGATGCGGTGGCCAGCAGACGGCCGTCGTCGGCATGCTCGATGGCATATCCGAACCCCACCCGGCGGGAGGCGACCTCTCTCACCCAGCAGCGGATCCGGATCGGATCGTCATATCGGGCAGGCTGCCGGTAGCGCACCGCCACCTCGCTCACCGCGAGCCGAAGCCCGGAGTTCTCCAGCTCCCGATAGCTCATGCCGCTCCGCCGGAGATGCTCCGTGCGGGCGACATCGAGCCAGACCAGATACCGGGCGTGGTAGACCACTCCCATCTGGTCGGTCTCGGAGTAATTGACCCGGACCAGGGTCTCCGAGATGGGGGAGGGGTCGGTCGCCATGCAAGCCTCATGGGGTTGTAGACGCTCGGAACGCCAGCTGTGACACGGTGGTGGACCACCCGCCGTTGCGATCACGGAAAGGGAAGTCCATCTTTGGCGCCGTGCTGGGCCATACCCTCGTCGTCGTATCCGATGCTCACCTAGGAGTGGCGCCGCCTAACACCGAGGAGGCGCTGCTCGAGTTTCTGGACCGAGTGCCCTCGCTGGGCGACTGCCTGCTGGTCAACGGCGACCTCTTCGACTTCTGGTTTTCATACTCCCGGGTCATCCCCCGGCATGGGTTTCACGTCACCGCGGCGCTCGCCCGGCTCCGGAGCCGACTGCCAATAGTAATGGTGGGGGGAAACCATGACCGGTGGGACAACCAGTTCTGGGAGCGCGATTTGAATCTCCAGTTCCACCCGCTTCGCGCAACATTCGAGATCGGGCGCCGCACGGTGATGGCCACCCACGGCGATGGGCTCACGGACACCAGATGGCAGGCGAAGCTCATCCACCGGCTCATCCAACATCCGGCCACGGCGGCCGTCTATCGAATCCTGCACCCTGACATCGGGTTCCGCTTGGTGGCTCTGCTCAGTCCCGCCCTGGGAGACCACACCCAGGATGAGTCCAAACTGACCTGGGCCGCGACCCGCCAACGCGAGTGGGCCGAGCGCCTGCTCGGCGAAGATCCCGCGGTGGGACTCGTCATCATGGGACATACCCACCGCGCTGTGGTTTCTGACGCGGGGGCCGGCCGGCAGTATCTGAATCCGGGAGCCTGGTTCGACGGTTTCCGCTACGCCGTGGCCACGGAGTCCGACGCCCAGCTCTGTACGTTCAGGTAGCTGGGAGCTTGGAGCTGGGAACTGGGAACTATAGATGAGGAGATCCTTCTCAGCTCCTCGCCTTAGCTCCAGCCTAGCTCCTAGCTCCTAGCTCCCAACTCACCCTAACGGCACCACCTCGGCCTTTCGCAAGCGCTCTCCAATAAATCGGGATCCCACCTGGCGAAACCTGGCCTCGTCGTCGCTAACCACGAACCGGTGCGCCGACGTGGCACCGGCGGGCGCGTTCAGGCCACTCGAGTGAAGAGCGCCCTGCACCGTTGCCGCGGTCTCCTCGCCGCTGTCGATGAGCCGGATCTCCGGACCCATGGTCCGTTGCAGCAGCGGCTTGAGCAAGGGGTAATGGGTGCAGCCCAGCACCAACACGTCCACCTTGGCTCGCTTCAGCGGCTCGAGATACTCCAGGGCGATCAGCTCCGCCGCGGGATGGTCGAACCAGCCTTCCTCGACCAGGGGGACAAACAAGGGACAAGCTTTTTGCTCTACGCTGGCACCCGGCTTGGCCGCCTGGATGGCACGCGCATACGCGTTACTGGCAATGGTGCCGGCCGTGCCAATGACCCCAATCGGTCCTCGGCGCATCGCCGACACCGCGGCCCGCGCTCCGGGCTCGATCACGCCGATCACGGGTACCGGGGACTTGGCCTGCAATGCGTCCAGGGCGTGCGCGGTGCTGGTGTTACATGCGATCACGACGGCTTTGACACCCTGGCCCAAAAGCCAGTGCAGAATCTCCAGGCTGTAGCGTCGCACCGTGTCGGGAGACTTGGGACCATAGGGAACCCGGGCCGTGTCCCCGAAATAGATGGTGGACTCGTGCGGCAGCCGCTCGTAGATAGCGCGTGCCACTGTGAGGCCACCAATGCCGGAATCGAAGATACCGATAGGCGCCTGGTTCATCGCAGGCGGAAAGGCAGGGACACCCGGGCACCCACGCCACCCGGCATCGCCTCGACTCGAAGATCACCGGGGAAGTCGGCGAGGTGGGCCGCAACGTACGCTTCGAGGCCGGCGAACAGATGGTTGAAGGCCAGTAACACCAGCCAATCCTCGTGCTCCTGTCGCTTGCTATCGGCCCGGGCCGAGCCGTTGCGGCGAAGGTAGCGCAGTTCTTTCCGGGTTTTGAGGCTCATCCCCAGCGTAACCCCCTCCCACGCGACAAAAATTCCTCCAGTCAATTTCCGGTTCAGTCTGGCCTGCCCCCAGCCCGGGATGAGGAACGAGCGCCAGAACGCGTTAAGCGGGCTGATGTACTGGCGGGTGAGGGTGTCCGGCGCCGGGATGGGACGGCGGGGCGGCGGGGAAGCTTGCGCGCCGAGGTCAGCGCCGGAAGCAACCAGCGCAAGTAGCAGGATGAGGGCGCAGCGCGTCGCTGCCGGGAGGAGGTGGCGGGAGCGTGTGGGAATCGAACCCACCGGAGCCGCCGGAGGCGCCTCCATCGCGGTTTTGAAGACCGGCCAGACCACCAGGCCCGATCCGCCCCCGTCTTCAACAGTAAACGGTGAACAGTGAACAGTGAACGGGAGGCCTCCGTCCACCGAGGCAGTCCCGTTCACCGTTTACCGCTCACCGTTCACGGTTGCGATAACCTCGATCTCCACCCGTGCGCCCCGCGGCAGGGCGGCGACGGCAACCGTGGAACGGGCGGGGCGATGCTCGCCGAACGCGCGGGCATACACCTCGTTCATGGCGGTGAAGTCGGCCATGTCGACCAGGAAGACGGTAGTCTTGACCACCTGGGCGAAGTCGCTGTGGGCCGCGGTAAGGATGGCCCGGAGGTTCTCCAGCGCGCGCCCGGTCTGCTCGGTGATGCCGCCGGCCACGAGCTCGCCCTTGTCCGGGTCGAGGGCCACCTGGCCCGCGGTGAACAGGAAGCCGTTGGCACGCACCGCCTGACTGTACGGTCCAATGGCCTTGGGGGCGCGGGCCGTCGAGACGAAGTCCAACCCCATTAGAAGAGCCCCTCGATTGTGCCGTCCGGCAGTACCCGGATCGATTCGGCCGCCGGGACCTTGGGGAGGCCCGGCATGGTCATGATGTCTCCTGCGAGCGCCACAACGAATCCGGCACCGGCAGACGGATAGACGTCCCGGATGGTGATCCGAAAACCCGTGGGCCGCCCCAGCTTGGTGGGGTCGTCGGAAAAGGAGTATTGGGTCTTGGCAATGCAGATCGGTGTCTTGCCCAACCCCATCGCCTCACACTGCGCGATATTCTTGTCGGCAACCCCGGTGTAGTCCACACCGGCCGCGCCGTAGATCTCGCGGGCGATGGTCTCAATTTTCTCCTTGATCGGCTTGGCGGCGTCGTAGAGGGGCTTGAACGCCGCCTTCTTCTCCTCGAGCAGGGCGAGGATTTCCTTCGCCACGGCCTCCCCGCCCGCGCCACCCTTTTCCCACACCTCGCTTAGCGCGGCCCGGGCGCCCCAACCCTTTGCGGCGTTGAGCACTGTCTTGAGCTCTTCCTCGGTATCCGAGGTGAAGCGATTCAGCGCCACCACCACCGGCACTCCGAACTTCTGCACGTTGTACACGTGGGCCTCGAGGTTCACGATTCCCCGCTTGAGCGCGGGAACGTCCTCCTTGCCCAGCGCGTCCTTCTTGACCCCGCCGTTCATCTTGAGCGCCCGTACGGTGGCGACGATGACCGCAGCCTCCGGCTTGAGATTGCCGAACCGGGCCTTGATATCGAAGAACTTCTCCGCACCCAGGTCGGCGCCGAAGCCGGCCTCGGTAAGGACGATCTCGCCAAGGGACAGGCCGAGCTGGGTGGCCACGATCGAGTTGCAGCCGTGCGCAATGTTGCCGAACGGCCCGCAGTGGACCAGCGCCGGACCGCCCTCGAGCGTTTGCACCAGGTTGGGCAGGATGGCGTCCTTGAGCAGCAGGGTCATGGCACCGGAGGCCTTGAGGTCGGCCGCGGTGACCGGCTTCCGGTCCCGGGTCAGCCCCACGATGATGCGGGAGATCCGCTGCTCGAGATCGGCCAGGTCGGTGGACAGTGCCAGGATCGCCATGATTTCGCTGCCGGGCACGATGACGAACCGTTCCTCGCGCACCGGGCCGGCGTTGATACCCCCCAGGCTGATTACCATCGACCGCAAGGCCCGGTCGTTCATGTCGAGCGTACGGGGCCAGGTGATCCGCCGCGGGTCCAGGCCCAGGGCATTCCCGTGGTGAAGGTGGTTGTCGAGCATCGCCGACAGCAGGTTGTGCGCCGACGTGATCGCGTGGAAGTCGCCGGTGAAGTGCAGGTTGATCTCGTCCATCGGAACCACCTGGGCATAGCCTCCGCCCGCGGCCCCACCCTTCACACCGAAGACCGGACCGAGACTGGGCTCCCGAATACACACCACGACCTTCTTGCCGAGCCGTCGAAGCGCCTGGCTGACCCCGACGGTCACCGTGCTCTTGCCTTCACCCGCAGGCGTGGGATTGATACCGGTCACTAGAACGAGGCGACCCTTGGGTTTGCGGCGGGCGATGGCCTCGGCGCTGATCTTCGCCTTGTAACGGCCGTAGGGGAGTATCTCGTCGGGGCCGAGGCCCACTTCGGCGGCTACCTCGGCAATCGGCCGGAGCTTGGCGGCCTGCGCGATTGCAATGTCGGATGGCACGTTGCTCACGAACGACGCCTCAGTCAGGAGTGGGAAGTAAGAGTCACTTCAGTTGAAACACCCGCGTCGCATTCTGGCCGGTCAGTGCAATCAGCTCCTCAACCGGAATCCCCCGCACCGCTGCCAGGCGAGCCGCCACGTGCGCCACGAACACCGGCTCGTTGCGCTTGCCCCGATGCGGAACCGGCGCCAGAAAGGGGCCGTCCGTTTCGAGCAGCAGCCGATCCAGCGGCGTCTCGTGGATAGCCTCGTCCAGGCGCCAGTTCTTGAAAGTCACCATTCCGCTGAACGACACATAGTGGCGGTGAACCAGCCCGGCTCGCAAGAGGCCCATGCCGCTGCTGAAGGAATGGAGGATGGCTGTGACGGCGGGATGGTTCTCCAGAATGGCTGCAACCTCTTCATCCGCTTCGCGCGCGTGAATCACAACCGGCCGGCCGGTCTCCGCGGCGATGGCCAGCTGGGACTCGAATGCCTGACGTTGGGCGGAGCGCGGGGAATGATCGTAGTGGAAGTCGAGACCGGTCTCCCCCACCGCCACGACCCGGGGATCCCGCAGCATGCCGCGGAGCCAGGTTTCGGTGCCCGCGTCCCAATGCCGCGCGTCGTGCGGGTGGATGCCGGCCGTGGCCACCAGCCGCGGCTCGTCTCGGGCCAGGTCGAGTGCGCTCTCGGCCCGGGCCGGGGACTCCCCGATGACAACCACGCGGCCGACACCCGCGGCCCAGGCCCGGTCCAGCACCTGTTGGCGATCGGGCTCGTAGGCCGGATCGGCCAGGTGACAGTGGGTGTCTATCAACATGACGGAGAGGACGGAGAAGTCGGAGAGGGCGCAGAGGTAAGGGCCGGGAGAAGGCCACCGTTCCGTCTTCTCCGCCTTCTCCGTCCTCTCCGTCCTATCGACCAGCCGGCTGCGGTTTACGAGCGGGGGCCGCAGGTGCCTTCGGGGCCAGGTGCCCGCGGGCCGCGGGTCCCGGCCAGCGCTTCTCGATCTCCAGCAGCGCCGGAGCGGCGATGAAGATCGACGAGAAGGTGCCTACGATCACGCCGAAGAGCATGAGCAGCGCGAAGGGGCGGACGACGTCGCCGCCCAGGAGCGACAGGGCGAGGAGGCTGCCCAGGGCTGTCGATCCGGTGAAGACGGTTCGGGGCAACGTCTCATTGATCGACCGGTTCAGGATGTTCTCGAACTGGTCCCGTTTGCGCAGGTGAAGATTTTCCCGGATCCGATCGAAGATGACAATGGTATCGTTCAGCGAGTAGCCGATGATCGTCATCAGGCCGGCCACGACAAAGAGGCTCACTTCCAGCCGCGCAATTCCGATAAAGGCGATGCTGGCGAGGATATCGTGAGCCGTGGCGATCACCGCCGCGACGCCGAAGCGCCACTCGAACCGGTAGGCCAGATAGATCAGCACGGCCACGAACGATAGAAGAATGGCCATGAGGGCCTTCTCCCGTAGCTCGCCACCCACTTTGGGGCCGACTGCCTCGGTCCGAAGGACCGTATAGGTGCCGGCGCCCAGCGCCGCGTCCAGCCCCTCCTGTAGAGCAGTGGCAGTGGCCTGGGTATCGTCGGCGTCGGTGCCCTCCTTCGCCACCCTCGCCCGGATGACCAGCTCGCGATCGGAACCAAAGGCCTGGATCTCGGCCCCCTCGATTCCGCGCGCCGCCAGCGCGTTCCGAACCGCGCCGACATCCACCGGTTTTTGTGTCTGGACCTGAATCAGCGTTCCACCGGTAAATTCGACGCTGTAGTTCACGCCCCGGATCAGCACGTAGACCAGTCCGGGGATGGTCAGCAGAAGGGTGATCAGATACGCGATGCGGCGACGGCCCAGAAAGTCGTAGTTCGCGTGGGCGAAGAGTCTCATGGGTCAGATGCTCAGGGTTGCCATCGCCGGCTTTCGCTGCAGCCAGAGGATGAAGAGAGTACGAGTCACGAAGATGGCCGTGACCATGGAGGCAATGATGCCCAGAACCAGGGTCACCGCAAAGCCTTTCACCGGACCGGTTCCGAACTGGAAGAGGAAGAGACCGGTGAGCACGGTGGTCACGTTGGAGTCGATGATGGCGCTCATAGCGTGCCGAAAGCCTTCATCGACCGCCAGGGACACCGTCTTCCCGGCCGCGAGCTCCTCACGAATCCGCTCGAAGATGAGCACGTTGGCATCCACCGCGATACCGATCGAAAGCACCAGGCCGGCAAGTCCGGGCAATGTGAGGGTGGCATCGAGCATCGCCAGGGCGCCCATGGTCAGGAGCAGATACAGTGCCAGGGCCACGACCGCCAGCACTCCGGCCGTGCGATAGTACAGCACCATCACGGCCACGACGAAGAGGGTCCCGATGATGCCTGCGATGATGCCGGAGCGGATGGCGTCCTCACCCAGGGTAGGTCCGACCTGCCGCTCTTCCACGATCTTGAGAGGAATCGGCAGCGCCCCGGCCTTCAACGTGAGGGCCAGGTCCTGCGCCTCCTGGAGGGTTCTCCCCGCCAGGGTGATCTGGCCGTTTCGCCCGATCCGGCTCTGGATCACCGGGGGCCGGCCCTGAACCCGGCCATCGAGCAGGATGGCCATGTAGTCGCTCACGTGCCGGCCGGTTTCCTCGCCGAACTTGCGGCCGCCCGCGCGATCCAGCTCGAAGGTGACGATCGGTCCGTTGGTGAGTGGGTCGAGCTGGGCCTGGGCGTCCACCAGGTTGGCGCCGGTGATGATGCTGCGATCATCCAGAGCGTACAGGTAGCGGACCGGCTGCACCCCCACGCTGGTGGGGGCGGAGCTCCAACGCAGCACGATACCGCGGGGGAGCTGTCGGGCCACGGCAGGGATATTCAGCAGGCTGTCCACCCGGGGGAAGGCCGTTTCGGACACCGCGTACTCCCCCGGTGTGTTGCCGGCACCGCTTGCCATGGCGGGCTGGATG
>JBKJZM010000031.1:0-5870 GCA_046715295.1 Gemmatimonadales bacterium
CGTCCCTGTCCACAGGCGAGGTCGAGAACCCTCGCCCCGGGTCGAATCACATGAGCGTGCCAGAGAAACCAGGTGCTGGGCCGGGTAGCCCGCGAGACGGGGCACAAGGTCATGGGAGGCGATCCTCGGACCGCGCGACGGTGGAGCAACTCGCCATGCAGCCGGCAGATCTCCTGATCATTGGGGGTGGCATCAACGGGGCTGGCATCGCCCGTGACGCGGCGATGCGCGGATTGCGAACGATCATGGTCGAGCAGAACGACCTCGGATCCGGCACCAGCTCGCGCTCCAGCCGCCTCATCCACGGCGGCCTGCGGTACCTGGAGCAGGGTGAGCTCGGAATGGTGCTGGAGGCGAACCGGGAGCGTCGCACCCTTCAGCGGATCGCGCCTCACCTGGTGTGGCCACTGGCATTCGTGTTCCCGGTCCATCGCGGAGATCGGATCTCGCGCTGGCGCCTCGCGGCCGGGATGCTGCTCTACGATCTGCTCGGCCTGTTCCGCAATGTGCGACTACACCGGATGCTGGGCAAGCGGGGCATGCTCGAGGCCGAGCCGATGCTCCGCGACCGGGGGCTGCTCGGCGGCGCCCGCTACTACGACGCGCAGTGCGACGACGCCAGACTGGTGATTGCCTCCGCTCGCTCTGCCATGCACCATGGCGCCCTGGTGGCCAACTACATGGCGGTGGTTGGCCTGGAGCGGACGGCCGGCCGGGTGGTCGGGGCCCAGATCGAGGATCGGCTCACCGGTGAGCGCGGCGTGGTTCGGGCGAGCGTGGTGGTGAATGCCAGCGGCCCCTGGTCCGATCAGGTGCGCCGGCTGGAGGACGCCGGCGCCACTCCCCTCCTGCAGCCCACCAAGGGTGTGCACGTCGTGGTGGACCGCTCGCGACTCGACAACCGCGACGCGGTGGCCTTCACCAGCCCGATAGACGGCCGGGTAATGTTTGTCCTCCCCTGGGGCAACCTTTCCTATATAGGCACGACCGACACCGACAGCGCCGAGTCGCCCGATGATCTGAGCGTCACCGGCCACGACATCGTGTACCTGCTCCGTTCGGCCAACGCCCGGTTTCCCAGCGCCCGGCTGGGGGTCGAAGACGTGCGGGCGACCTGGGCGGGGCTCCGGCCACTGTTGCTCGACCAGGACCGGGAGGCCACCTCCAGCCGCTCCCGGGAGCACGCCATCGTGACCGGGTCGGGCGGAATGCTGACGGTAGTCGGAGGCAAGCTCACGACCTACCGGTCAATGGCGGCTGAGGTAGTGGACAGAGCGATGCGCGAGCTGCGGCATCGTGACGGCCGGCCCCGTCACGCGGAAGCCCGAACCGACGAAGAGCCGCTCCCGGGTGGTGAAACCGCAGACTTGAGTCAGTTCCGGGAACGCGGCCTGGAGCTCGGCATTCCCACGGTAAGTGTGGATCACCTGCTTCGCCACTACGGCACTGAGGCGGCGGGGATTTTCAACCTTGGGGGCGCCGACCGGCGACTCTTTCGCCGTCTGCTGCCGACCCATCCCGCGATCGAGGCCGAGGTGACCCACGCCGTCCGCCGGGAGCTGGCCCAGACGGTGGAGGACGTGCTCGTCCGGCGCTTCCATGCCTACTACGAGCACGTCGAGCACGGCGTCCCTGCCGCCCACCGCGTGGCCGAGCTGATGGGTGAGGAACTGGGGTGGGATGCGCCTCGAATCGAGGAGGAAGCGGAGCGCTACCGCTCGTTCGTCAGGGCTACCGCGCCCCACTCGTCCTGAATACGGCCTGCAAGGTCACTGCGGCAGCCGTTATCTTTCCGGTACGCACCTAGTCAGGATTGATCGTGGATCCAAACGTGTTCGAGACCGCCAACGCGGGTTTCGCGCAAGCCATGTATGAGGAATTCCTCCGGGATCCGGCAGCCGTCGGCCCGGAATGGCGGCGTCTGTTCGAGAGCGGGGTGGTGGGGGAACGGGGCAGCGGGGCAGATGGGCAGCGGAGCAGCCAAAGCACACCGGCGAGTTCTGAGCGGTCTGGAACTGGAGTCACGGTCCCGCCGACTGCCCCGCAGCCCAGCGGCCCCGCTGCCCACCCGATCAAGGGTCCCGCGGCCAAGCTCGTGGCCAACATGAACGAGAGCCTCACGGTCCCCACGGCCACCACCTTCCGCGAGCTCCCGGTCGCGGTTCTGGAAGAGCAGCGCCGCCGTCTCAATACCGGGCTGCAGGCTGCACGGCGTTCCGACAAGATCTCGTTTACCCACCTGATCGCGTACGCAATCGTCCAGGCCACCAAGCAGCAGCCGGTCATGGGCCACACGCTGATGATGCGCGACGGCGTCCCCTACCGGGTGCAGCCCGAGGGGATCGGGTTGGGCCTCGCCGTGGACGTTCAGCGGAAGGACGGCACCCGCGGCCTCGTGGTTCCGGTGATCAAGCGGGCCGAGACCATGGACTTTGCAGCCTTTCACCTGGCCTACGAGAACCTGGTCGAGAAGGCACGCAGCAATAAACTGATGCCGGACGATTTTGCCGGCGCCACCATGTCGCTCACCAATCCCGGAGGCCTGGGTACGGTGGCATCGGTGCCGCGGCTCATGGCGGGCCAGGGAAGCATTATCGCGGTCGGCGCCATCGGCTACCCCGCTGAGTTCTCCAGCCTGTCGGACGAGCGGCTGCGGGAGCTGGGGATCAGCAAGGTCATGACCGTCACCAGCACCTACGATCACCGCATCATCCAGGGCGCCGAGTCGGGCGCGTTCCTTGGCATCGTGGATCGACTGCTGCAAGACGAGGAGGGGTTCTTCGACCTGATTGCCGAGAGCCTCGAGCTATCACCAGTCAGCAACCAGGTGGCCAAGCCAGCGCCCGGCCTCAAGCCGTCCCGGGAGCCGGCGGCCCCGGAGATGTTGTACCACGTGGCCGCGGCAATGGCCCTGGTAAAGGCCTTTCGCATGCACGGGCATCTGGCGGCGCGACTCGATCCGCTGGGCGCCGACCCCATCGGCGATCCCGCGCTCGATCCCAGCACACTTAGTCTTACACCGGAGATCATGGCGACGATCCCGTCCAAGGTGCTCCGGACGGCCGTGCCGGGCCAAACCCTGGCCGAATCGCTGCCCTACCTCCAGGCCACCTACTGCGGGACCATGGCGTACGAGATCGAGCACATCTCGACCCATGAAGAGCGGGTCTGGCTGCGGGAGAAGATCGAATCCGGTGCCTATCGCAAGCCGCCTTCACCCGATCAGCAGCGCTGGCTCCTTCGCCGGCTGACCGAGGTCGAGGCGCTGGAGCGGTTTCTGCACAAGGGTTACCTCGGCCAGAAGCGCTTCTCGATCGAGGGCGTGGACATGCTGGTCCCGATGCTCGATCACACCATCGAGCACGCGGCTGCGGCCGGCGGACGGGACGTGGTGCTGGGAATGGCACACCGCGGCAGGCTCAATGTGCTGGCGCACACGGTCGGCCGGCCATACGAGACGATTTTTGCCGAGTTCGAAGGAGGACGCCACGTCGAAGGGGGGCAGCTGACGCCCGAGGGCGGGACCGGAGACGTGAAGTATCACCACGGCGCCGACGGCGTCTACGTGACTCAGGGAGGCAAGACCATCACGGTTACGCTCTCGCCCAACCCCAGTCACCTGGAATTTGTCGGCCCGGTGGTCGATGGCGGGGCCCGAGCCAAGCAGACCCAGCGGCGCGGGCGCGAGGCACACCACGACGGTACGGTGGCGCTGCCGGTCATCATCCATGGCGACGCAGCCTTTGCGGGCCAGGGGGTCGTGGCCGAAACGCTCAACCTCGGCTCACTCGCCGGTTACCGGACCGGCGGCACCCTGCACATCATCACCAACAACCAGGTCGGGTTTACAACAGACATGGAGGACGCCCGCTCCACCCGGTATGCCAGCGATCTGGCCAAGGGATTCGACATCCCGATCATCCACGTCAACGCGGACGATCCTGAGGCGTGCCTCTCGGCCGTTCGCCTGTCGATGGCTTACCGGGATCGGTTTAGCCAGGACATGCTCATCGACCTGGTGGGATACCGTCGCCACGGGCACAACGAGGGCGATGAGCCGGCCTACACCCAACCCCTGATGTACGAGCGGATCAAGAATCTGCCATCAGTCCGTGAGCTCTACGCCGCTGCGCTGGTTGCGGCAGGGGTGCTGACCAAAGAGGAAGCCGAGCGGGAGGCGGCGGATTCCTACCAGCGCCTGGTGGATATCCAGCAGCGGTTCAAGGCGAGCATGGGGGCAGGGAGACCCGGCCCGACCGAGCCGCCAAAGCCCCTACTCGGCACCGGCCAGGATGTGGAGACGGCGCTGCCCGCGGAGTTTCTCACGTCGCTCAACCAGCAGCTGCTGACCTGGCCCGAGGGATTCTCGGTCCACCCCAAGCTTCAGAAGCAGCTCGAGCGGCGGCGCGCGGCGATGGGGCCGCAAGGTGGCATCGACTGGGCCCACGCCGAGACTCTTGCGCTCGCCTCCCTGCTGACCGAGGGAGTTCCGGTGCGCCTGACCGGCCAGGACACCGAGCGCGGCACCTTCAGCCAGCGGCACATGGTGCTGCACGATGTGAGCACCGGCGCGGCCTGGACCCCGATCCGTCAGCTACCGGATGCGCAGGCACCCATGGAGCTGCATAACAGCCCACTCTCGGAGCTGGCCACCCTGGGCTTCGAGTACGGCTATAGCGCTGCCGCTCCCGAGGTTCTGGTGCTTTGGGAGGCACAATTTGGCGACTTCATCAACGGTGGACAGGTCATCGTAGATCAGTTCCTCTCGGCCGGTCTTTCCAAGTGGGGCCTGACCACCCGGCTCACCTTGCTGCTGCCCCACGGCTACGAAGGTCAGGGACCGGAGCATTCGAGTGCCAGGCTCGAGCGGTTCCTCCAGCTTGCCGCGGAGGGAAACATTCGGGTAGCTAACTGCACCACCCCTGCCCAGTACTTTCACCTGCTGCGCCGGCAGGCCCGGCGCACCCGGCAGCGGCCGCTCATCATCATGACCCCCAAGAGCCTGCTCAGGCTGCCCCAAGCGACCTCCCGGCTGGAGGAGCTGTCTTCCGGGACCTTTCGGCCGGTGCTGGACGATGCCTGGGCCGCCAAGCAGGCCGCAGAGATCTCACGGATCGTTCTCTGCTCCGGAAAGATGTACTACGATCTTCTGGGTGAGGCCGAGAAGCTGAAGGAGAGACGCCCGGCCATCATTCGGCTGGAACAGCTCTACACATTCCCTTGGGAGGAGACTCGCGCCATTCTGGGACATTACAGGGGGGCAAAGACCATCGTCTGGGCCCAGGAGGAGCCGCGGAACATGGGAGCCTGGCGATACCTCGAGCCCAAGCTTCGGGAGATGCTTCCGGCAGGCGCCCAGCTCGAGTACGCCGGTCGTCCGGAGCGGGCAAGCCCGGCCGAAGGCTACCCGGCCGCCCATTCCGCCGAGCAGAGCAGGATCATCAGCGAGGCACTGGCTTCAGGCCCCAAAAAGGCGCCACTCGAAACGGTGTCGGTGGCCGGGAAGGGTCAGGGGTAGGCGCGGGGAGGATATGCCGGGAATTGAAAGGGCGGCCACTCAGGGCCGCCCTTTTTGCTCTTCAATCCTTCGCGATGATAGGCCTTTCAGAGGCCTGTCGCACCAGTTCCCTGATAGGTTCGGAGAGATGATCTCCGTAATGCAGGAGGAAGACTCCCCGCGCGCGGCGCTGCATGAGAAACGCCACCAGCGGAGTGTCGGCCTTCGCAGCGTTGCAATCCTTGCATGCCAGGACGAGGTTGTCCGGACGGTCGTAAGCCGTCTGGCCTCGGCGGGGGCGCACGTGATCGAGCGTGATCGCGTGGTCAGGGGTCTCGGTTCCGCAATAAGCGCAAACTGAGCCGTGCTGTGC
>JBKJZM010000032.1:0-6443 GCA_046715295.1 Gemmatimonadales bacterium
ACTCCCGCTGCCGAGTGCCCACGAAGACGTAGGGATCGGTGAGCTCGCCGTAGTAGATCTGGGGACGGGTGAGCTTGAGCGACACCGTCGAGACCGGCGGCAGGTCCTTGATGAACAGCACCGGCAGGCCTTCGCTAGTCACCTGGTTGACCGGACTCATGGTGAGACCCATGCCATGGGTGAAGGTCAGGTGCTCGTTGATGAAGGTCCGGGTCGGCAGCGACGCGGGGTTGAGCTCCCTCGGAGAGAGCAGAACCTGCCGGTACTTCCCGTCGATCCAGTAGCGGTCGTCGTCCACCGAGACGAAATCGTAGTAGGTGCGGATCTCCTGCAGCTGTCCGAAGGTCATGAGCAGCGGATCCCGGTCCCAGAGCCGCACGTTGTCGATGGTCGGAGCGTTGGCCTTGATGTCGGCCAGGGTGAGATCGGCCCCGCCCTTGAGCTCGCGGGTCTCCACACTGTCGATCCCCCACGCCTGGCGGGTCGCGGCGATGTGGTATCGGAGATACGGCGTCTCCCGGGTCAGCTCGGTGGGGGCCACCACAAACTTCTGGATGAATAACGGGAAGAGGCCGCGCCCGACGAAGCCCAGGGCCAGGTAGCCACCGATCGCCAGGAGCGCATAGCGGGGCAGCTGCCGCCGCACCCCGCCAATGATGACAGCGACGGCCGCCAATACGGAGACGAAGGCGGAAACACGCAGCGCCGGCAAGCGGGCATGGAGATCGGTGTAGCTGGCGCCGACCAGCGGGCCGGTGGTCGAATAGAGCAGGCTCGGGATGTCTACCAGCCAGAGCCGCAGGGCGGTGAGGACGAAGAACACGGCCAGCAGAATGACGAGGTGGAGTCCGGCTGTGGGCTCGATGCCGAGTCCTCGAGGCCGGATAACGATGTCGCCCCGGAGTCCGTAGACCGGTACCAGCAGCAGCAGCGAGACTAGCACGAGGCCGGATAAGAAGCCGAGCGCCGCCGAGATGCCGGGCAGGGTGAAGACGTAAAAGCCTATGTCGCGGGAGAAGATCGGGTCGCGGGTCCCGAACGGTGTTGCGTAGATCACCCGGAGGACGAGCTCCCAGCCCGGCGTGGCAGCAAGGCCGGCCAGCAGGCCCAGGAAGAGTGAGAGCGGCAGGCTCACGCGTCGGAGCGGCCGGGTGATGTCCACCCGGGGCGCCGAGCGCACGAACCGGAGCACCACCGGGTACGGCACCAGCCCCCGCTGCGCGACCCGCAAGTTCAGGTAGAGCAGGCCCGCGGTCAGGCCGCCCACAACCAGGAAGAGCAGTACCCGGGTGGTCAGCTCGCGGGTATAGACCACCTGGTAGCCGATCTCCTGGAACCACCACCAGTCGACCAGCAGGGAGATGAGCGCCGGAAAGAAGAACAGACCCGCGAAGCCGACGAGGAAGAGGAGGAAGACTAGTCGCCGTCTGGACATAAAGGGCTGTTGGCTATTCGCTGTTGGCTGTTGGCTATGACTGTTCAGTTTGACAATCTCCTAGGAGATGTGGGAGTTCCGCGGAAAGCGCCAGTAGCCAATAGCCACTAGCGACCCTCACCGCGGGAAGGCTTCCGGCAACCCGCCGTCCACGGTCAGGATATCTCCGGTGGTAAAGCGGAACCGGTCGCTCGCCAGCAGCACCGCCACGTCCGCCACCGCCTCGGGTGGAATGAGCGTGGCACCCATGAGGTTCCGGCTCTTGTAAACCGCCAGCTGCTCCTCGACCGACACGCCGCGGCCGGCGGCCCTCTCGCGTACGAATTGGAGGAAAAGCGGGGTTTCGATCTGGTCGGCGTTAATGGCGTTCACCCGGATCCCGTCACCGCCGAGCTCCACCGCCGCCACCCGGAGCGCCTGGAGCAGCGCGGCCTTGCTCCCGCCATAGGCCACGGCGTCCCGGCCCGGCACCAACGCCGCCTTGGATACCGAGGCTACGATAGACCCGCCCAGCCCCTGGCGCCGCATCACCGCCGCCGCCCGGCCGATAGCGGCCACCGCACCCAGATAGTGGACCTCCAGCTGGCGCTGCAAGTCCTCCCGCCGGATCTCGGTGATCGGCGCGAAGCGGGGCGGCAGCCCGGCGGTGTAGAACAGGCAGTCGAGCCCGCCGAACTCCAGCACCGCCTGCCTGAACAGCGCGTCGAGGCTCGCGTCGTCCCGCACGTCCACGGCGGCCGACACCAGGCGCCCGGGAAATCTGGCCGCCGCCTCCGTTGCCACTTCCTTCGACATCTCACCGTTCAGGTCCGCTACCACGACGTGCGCGCCCTCTTCCGCAAACCGCCGCGCGGCGGCCCGGCCGATGCCGCTGCCCCCGCCGATGATCACCGCCACGTGTCGGGGCAGCAGCTTGCCGGCGCGATCCCTGGCGACCTGTTCCTCCACCTTTCGCCGCTCCAGCGGCCAGTGCTCAAACTCGAAGACATCGGCCTCCGGGATGAACTCGAAGCGGTCCACCGCCTCCGCGTTGGTGATGGTCTCCAACACGGCACGGTAGCAGAGATTGGCGGTCACCGCGTTCCGCTTGTCGGTGAATGCGGTGATCATGCCGAGCCCCGGAGCCAGCACCACCTTGGCCCAATCGTCGAGCGGGCGCTCCCCTGCCCCAGCGTGCCGCTGGTGGTACTGCTCGTACTCGGCCCGTGCGGCCTTGAGGTGACTCCGAAGCTGGTCCGCCACCTGCTCGGCCGGCGCGGCCGGATCGAGGTCGAGCCAGATCGGCAGCCGCCCCGCGCGCAGCAGGTGCTCCGGTGTGGCCATTCCCCGGCGGACCAGCTCCGGCATCCGCTCGGCAGCCAGCGTCGCGCGGACGTCCTCGGAATCGTCGTAGTGCAGGATGACCCGATCCGGAGTCCCCAGTGCACCCCGCACTACCGGCAGCACAAGCTCAGCCAGTCGGTGCCGATCGTCGGGCGGACGGACGGACGGACGGGCGGACGGACGGGCGCGACGCCTGGTGGCGAGATACCCGTCCAGGCGGCCGGTCGTCTCCAGCAAACGAGCATGGCACTGCTCGGCGTCGTCTCCCCAGACAACCAGCCCGTGGTGCGCGAGGGCCAAGCCGATCGCGTCGGCCGGTATCTGTCCGACTGCCCGCCTGACCGCCCGTGCGAGCGGGAAACCCGGTCGCACGTATGGCACGTACACGACACGGCCCTCGAACAGCTCGCCCACCAGCCGCTCCGCCACTTCATTCCTGACATTGGTCAGGCTCATCGTGGCCACGTCGTGCGTGTGGGCGATGACCCGCTGCGGTAATAGAGAATGCAGCGGGGTTTCCACACTGGGCGCCGGGCCCTCGGCGAGCATGCAGCTCGACATGAATCGCATCATCTCGGCATCGCTCATCGACTCGGCCTCTCCCAGCGCCGCCAGCCGGCTCAGAGAAAGCCGGGTGAAGCCCTCACGGGTGATGGTGCGCAGGTCGGTGCCGCTGCCCTTCACCAGCAGGGTATCTCCCACCTTGGTCGAGGTGTTGCCCCCGCCCGGCTGGACCAGCCGGGTGTCATGGCCCATGAGATTGGACAGATGGACCAGCTGGTCGAGCGGATCGGCGCCGACGCTGCCGCCCGTCCAGCTACCGGCCCGCCGCGCGGAGGGTTTGGTGTCTGTCATGGAGGGAAGATGGGAGAGGTGCGCTGGGATAACAAAGGGGTGCCCCGAGAGGCACCCCCATGGCTACAGGCACGCCATCCGGGCTCTCATTACTTATAGGACGACAAACTCCTGGCCCGCAGGGCTGCGGTGGTGTCCACACCGTGCAGGGTGCCAACCTGCTTGGCCTGGCTCAGGTGCTGGCGCAGGGTCACCAGGTCACTCGCCGCGAGATTTCGAACCTGGGACGAGCGGGTGGCCCGCCCTTCCTTCTGGAAATACTCCACGTAATCCTGGGTGTTCTGGATCAGCATGGTCGGATAGGCCTTGTCGAAATCCCCTCCTGAGGTGCTTTCCATACGCTTGACCTTATCCCGATGCCGCGGTCCCATGCCCGCCTTCATATTCATGCCGTGGCGTGACGCCAGGGCGAGCCAGCGACTCTGCATGGCGTTACGATCGTCGAGGATCCGCTTGGCCAGCTGGCGAACACTGGGGTCCGTCGTCTTGGTCTCCGCCACCTGCGCCAGGCGGATTTCCACGGTGTTGTCCGCGATGGCTTCACGGACGAACTTGTAGTCCTTCTTGAAGTCCTCACGGTCCTTCTTGCTGGCCACCGGATTCTGATCGGCCACCGTCGGGTTCTGGGCGGCGGGAGCGGCCGGTGGGGTCGCCGGTGGGACGTAAGATGGCGCCGCGGTAGCGACTGCCGGGGCGAGGCCATAGCGCCTCCCCTCCTGGACGGCCAAGTTCAGGTGTTGCTGCAGGACCGGCAGACCGCTGGTGAGGAGGTCACGGACCTGGGTCGAGCGGGCCGAATTGGCCGACGTCTGGAAAAACCTCACGTTCTCCTCGTGATGCCTGATCATGGCGGCCAGGTATTCCCGGTCGAACTGATTCCCCGGCAGCTTCTCGATCCGCCTCACCTCTGCGTTGAGAGCCGACTGATCACCCAGGCCGGTCCTGAACGGCTTGCCATCTTTCCCCACCAGGGCACTCCACTGCCGGTACATGTTGGAGTGGTCGGCGATCATCAGGTCACCGAAACGCCTGACGCCTTCATCGGTCGTCATTTTCTTGGTAATCTCGCCCAGGCGGATCTCCGCCAGGTTCCTGGCGTTGACCTCACGCACGATGTCGGCGTCTGCCTCTACGGTGGCGGTTGCCTGCGCGTGTAGCGGGGATAGCTGTCCGGTTGCTAGCGTGATGACTAGTCCACCGGCCAAGGCCGTGAGTCTTCGAAGCGACATAGGGCTTCCTTTCATGGGCTCGTATGGATCGGATGTTCGGCGACCGCGTGGGCCTCCTGCGGCGAACTTGGCCTAATCGGCTTTTGGCCTAATCGGCTTATTGACAGGTAGGATGATAGGGCGGGAGCCCGCCCGGGGATGTGACCGCGGGCACCTCGCGTATGCATGCCATTGACTAGAATCGACTTACGGAAGTATCAATCAGGCCGGAGAGAGGTTCATGGCCGTACAGCCGCGCATCATCACGGTTCGGCGCCGGGAGCGCCTGTTCTACATGGGGATGGCCTTGGCCATTCTCCTTACCGTATTCGCGGGATTTTCCCGCAGCTACTTCCTCAAGGCGCAGTTCGGTACCCCACCTCTATCCCTTCTGCTCCACCTGCACGGCCTGGTCTTCACCTCCTGGGTCCTGCTCTTCCTGGCCCAGACCACCCTCGTTGCCGCCCGCCGAGCCGACATCCACCGGCGCCTTGGCGTCTTCGGTGGTGTGCTCGCCGCGCTGGTCCTGATACTCGGCACCGCCACAGCCATCATCCGGGTCAAAGGGGGCTCGGCCCCGGTCCCAGGAGTTCCGCCTCTCGCTTTTCTGGCGATCCCCCTGTTCGACATGCTGCTGTTCGCGATCCTGGTGGGAGCCGCCTTCTACTACCGTCACCGGGCCGACGTGCACAAACGGCTGATGACCCTCGGCACGATCGCACTGCTGTCCGCCCCGATCGCCCGGCTCCCGTTCGAGTTCATGAAAGCGGGACCGCCGGCGTTCTTCGGACTGACCGATCTCTTCATCGTGGCGTTGCTGGTTTACGACCTGGCTACCCGCCGGCGAGTCCATCCCGCCACTATCTGGGGCGGCCTTCTGATCCTGGCTTCTCAGCCGGTGCGGCTGATGATCGGCGGGACGCCTGCCTGGCTCGCGTTCGCCGGCTGGCTCACGCGGTGACTGCCGAGGTCCCGCTCGAGGCAGCGCTTCGCGACCGCTATGTCCTGGAGCGGGAGCTGGGCCGCGGCGGCATGGCCACGGTCTACCTCGCCCGCGACCTGCGCCACGACCGGCTGGTCGCGCTCAAGGTGCTCGATGCGGAACTGGCCGCCACACTCGGCCCCGAGCGCTTCGAGCGCGAGATCAAGATTGTCGCCCGCCTCCAGCATCCTCACATCCTGCCGGTGTTTGACAGCGGGGCAGTCGGGCAGCAGGGCAGCGGTAGTGAACGACTCTGGTTCACGATGCCGTATGTGGAGGGCGAGAGCCTTCGCGACCGGCTCCGGCGCGAGCAGCAGCTTCCCCTCGAGGACGCGCTTCGGATCACCACCGAAACGGCGCGCGCCCTGGATTACGCTCATCGCCACGGTGTGATCCATCGCGACATCAAGCCAGAGAACATCCTGCTGACCCGGGACGGAGACGCGCTGGTCGCAGACTTCGGCATCGGGCGTTCACTGGACAGCTCGGCGCCGGCCGACCGCCTCACCGAAACCGGTATCCTCGTCGGCACCCCAGCCTATATGAGCCCGGAGCAGGCCGCGGGCGAGCGGCAGCTGGATGGCCGCACCGACATCTACTCGCTCGGCGCCGTCCTGTACGAGCTGCTCGCGGGCGAGCC
>JBKJZM010000033.1:0-8471 GCA_046715295.1 Gemmatimonadales bacterium
GCAACAGCGGCAGGTTCTTCAGGTCGCCCGACGCGATCTTGTAGGCCGGCATCTCGAGCTCGGCCAGAAAATCCGCGCTGTGAATGTCGAACGCCGTTGCAAAGAAGGTGATCCCGATCTCCCGCGCATACCGCCGGAGCTCGACGTACTCAGTGTGTCCGAACTCCAGGGCCTCACGGTGGGCGCCGTAGGTGGCGCCGAAGCTATTCTCGTTGTCATAGGGCTTGTCGTACATCTCGCGGGTGTAGAGCAAGCGGTTGTGCCGTTTCTGCAGCTTCACCGCGTGCGCACCGGCCTCGTGGGCGGACCGAAACAGGTGCTTGCACTTCTCGAGGTCGCCCTGATGATTGTGGCCGATCTCGGCGATTACGTAGCAAGCGCCGGCGTCGTCTATGGTCACGCCGTTGATCGTTAGCTCTCTCATGAGTCCTCGTGCTGGGAGGTGCGGAATCCGATTACCTCACCGCGGGGAGCTTCGCCAGGCCATCCCGGATCCCGTCGGCGAGTGTCCGCCACACCCGGGGATCGATCCAGGGGAGCGCGGCCGCCGTCATGAGCAGGCCGGCCGCTACCGCTGCGCCGACTCGCCACGCCTCCGCCGCGGGTACCACGCGGAGCGCGAGAAGCGCGGCCCCGCCGGTTGCGCACGCGAGTGCCACGCCAGGTTTAGCCGAGCGAGCCAGGTCGCGCCACCAGCAATGAAGGAGCCGTTTGGCTATGGCCGCCGCAACCCCGATTCCAACGAGATGGGCCGCCGCGAGCCCCGCCCCGATGCCCCAGAGCCCCTGTCGGCTGCCCACCGCGATCAGCGCCAGGGTCAGCGCCGTGAAGAAGACGGACCAGGCGAACAGCCACCCGGGTCGGTCGAGCGCCTTCATCAGCTGTCCCACGGGAGAGATCATGAGCTGCGCTCCCGCCACCAGCGCGAAGAGCTGCACCAGGACGGTGGCATCGGCCCAACGGGCGCCGAAGAGCAGCGGAATACCCAAGGGAGCAACGACGGCAGCCAGTACCAGCGGCGGGAGCACCGCCGTCTCGAGCGCCCCCGTGACGCGGAGGTACACGGCCGACACCGCGGCGCGGTCCGGCTGCAGGCGCGCGAACCGTGGGAAAAGGTAATTCCCGATCGCGCCAGATAAAGTGGCCACGGGTGAAACCACCAACCGGAACGCAAAGGCGTACACCCCGAGCGCTACCGGGCCCGCGAGATAACCCACGAGGAGGCGGTCCCCGTTCTGTGCGAAGTACTTGAACACGGTAAACCAGAAGATTTTCGAGCTATAGCCCCAGAGCTCCCGGGCGCGCTCCAGGCTCACCTCGCCTGACTTGGGCCGCCAGGGAGAGAGCCGCCACAGGAGAACGGTACCGGTTGCCGCCGTGGTCAAGGTCTGGGCCACCAGGCTCCATACGCCCCATCCCGCCAGCGCCAGGACGATCCCGACGCCGCCGCCCGCCGCCGCCGCCGCGGTGTCGCGCAGCGCGAGGTCGCGGAAGCGGAGCTCCCGCTGGGCCAGTGCCGCCTGCGAGAGGCCCGGCGCGTTGAGCAGGAAGCCAAGCGAGAGAGCCCCAAAGACGGGAGCAGCTTCGGGCGTATGGAAGAACCTCGCGAGCGGGCCTGCCGTGACCACGCCCAGCATGGTGAGCACCGCTGCAGCCCCGAGGTTCAGCGCAAACGTGGTGCTCAGATGACCGGGTTCGAGCTTGGGACGCTGCACCAGCGCGGCGCCGAAGCCGAGCTCCCCGAACACGCTGAGGAAGGCAATCCAGGATGCGGCCAGGCTGACCACCCCGAAGTCCCGGGGCGAGAGCAGGAGCGCGAGCAGCAGGAAGACCACGTAATTCGCCGACTGTCTTCCAACCTGCTGTGCCACCGCCCAAGCCCAGGGGCGATTCATCCATGTGCCTCCTGGAAGATCTCCTCCATCTGCCTGTTGGTGGATGTCTGGTTGAACCTCCGCCGCGCCACCGCAAGGCCGCTCTGCGCCAGCCGCCGGCAGCGCTGGCCGTCACTCGCCAGGCTGAGCACCGCGTCCGCCAGCGCGCCGGGATCCGAGGGCGGTATCAGCACCCCGTTGCTGTCGTGTTCCACGAGCTCGGGTCCCCCACCGATGTTGGACACGACCACCGGCCGCGCACTCGCCATGGCCTCGGCCACCGCCAGGCCGAGACAGGCGCGCTCGTTCACGCTGGGGCTCACGGCAATGGTGGCCGCGGCGTAGTAGAGAGGCAGCTCGGACTGCATTACATCGGCGACCACGAACACCCGGCCCGGGTGGCGCGCGGCACAGGTCTCCGCCTCACCCCGCAGGTCGCCGCTGGCGCCCAGGATGATCACCTTGATCGATGTATCGCCCTGGAGCACCCGCGGCAGGGCGGTGAGCAGCACGTGCAAGCCCATCTCCCGCACCATTCGGCCAACGAAGAGGACCACGTTATCTCCCGCCCCAAGCCCGTGGCGCTCCCGGATCCGCGTCGCATCGAGGCCGGGGGAGAACTCGGCGGTGTCTACCCCGTAGTGGACCGTGCGTACCGGGGCCGAGAGCCCCAGCAGCGCGAGGCTACGGGAGCAATGATGGCTGCAGGACAGGAGCGTATTGCTCCGGTCCACCACATACCGAACCTCGGAGAGGTGTCGCCGGTAGAATTCAGTCTGGGCGTAGATCTCGCCGAACACGGTGGTGACCAGGGGAATACCCAAGAGCTCGGCCGCCCAGGCGCCGGCCAACCCCGCCGCGAACAGGTGGTAGGCGCTGATGAGAAGCAGGTTGTCGCGCCGCGCGATCTCCCAGCACGCGGCCGCGAGACTGAGGCAGCCTAGAAAAATCCTGGGGCTGCGGGTTGCAAACCGGGAGAAGCTGAGAGATTGCCGGGCGATGAACCCTGGATGGCGGGCCGCCAACCGGGCAAGGAGCTCGAAGCGCTCGGCACGACTCGGGCGATGGATGGTGTACCCATGGGTTTTCTCGGGACCGCGTCGCGAGCCAGCCATGGAAAGCACGTGCACGGTCCAGCCACGGTCGGCCAGGAAGCCGGCGAGACTCTCGACGTGCCTCGGCACTCCGCCGTAGGGCAGCGGGTGGTTGCCGAAGAGCAATACGCCTGGGCCGGCTCCCACGTCAGCGCGGGGGTACGGCGTGGCTGGGTGCGCGCCCGACCGCGATCAGCCCCTGAGTGAAGATCCGTTGTCCTCGCCCCAGCTCGGCAAAGAGCAGAACCTTGTAGAAGGTCTTTACCACGCTCCAGAGCGCCGTCCTGCCGAGCGACCGCAGCCCTCTGATGACGGGCTCGGTGGGATACATTCGCAGATCCTCGAATCCGATCACATTGAACAGCTGGGCCACGCTGGATTGGGTAAAGGCAAGCTCGTGGGTGAAGTCGCCGTAGCGAATGCGACCAAAAAACGGCGACTCGGCGTTGGGAACCTGCACGATCACAACTCCGCCAGGCCGCAGGGCGCCACGGCTGAGCTCGAGGACTTCGATGATCTCCTCGCGGGTAAAGTGCTCGATGACATCGCGCAGGATCAGGGCGTCGTAACATTGGGTCCGCGGGGCGAGGTAGCTCCTGAGATCGGCCTGCTGCACGTTCGCAATGCCCACGCTCCGGGCCGTCTCGACCTGCTCCGCGCTGACATCGATCCCCTCGGCACGGTGGTACCCCCGTTGATTCAGCCAGTATACCAGTCCGCCGCGCCCGCAGCCGGCGTCCAGAATCCGGGCGTCCAGCGCCTGGGGTATCAGGCGGCCGAAGTGCTGGTCCCAGGCGGGGAACTCGGCTCGGAACTGCTCCAGCGCAGCCTCGCCCTTTCGGTGGGTGATGTGGGTGGATGTGTAGCTGTGATAGAAGCGGTCTTTTAGGGTCACGGCTTCTCGCAGATGACGAATGCGACCGCCTCCACGGGCAGGGGCCCCTCCGGCTCCCGGTACGTCAGGTCCGAGATGGCCTCTGCGCTGGACGGGGACCAGGTCCCGAAGCGGCCGTCCTTGCTGAACCAGGAGGTGGTACTGATCGGGGGAAAAACACTTCTAAGGCGGGCCTCGTCGTAGGTCCGATAGCCTCTCCGCACCCCGGGCCGTCCCGCGGGCACCGTAGCCATGAGCCGGCCGCCGGGGCGCACCAGCCGCCACAACCGCTCGACTCCGAGCCGGTCACCATCCTGAGTCTGGGCATCCCGGTAACCACCCAGACCCAGATGCTCGATTGTGGAGACCGAGAAGACGAGGTCGAAGGAGTCGGGCGCAAGGGGGTGTTCGCCAAAGAGGTCGGCCGTGACGCTCCGGAGCCGTGGTGCCTTGAAGGGGTATGCCCGCTGATCCAGGACGGTGACCTCGTGTCCCAGGGCTGAGATGGTGAGCGGAAGCAGGCTTTCGTAGCCCCCGAAGTCCAGGACCTTGCGGTCGCCCGGCCTGAGGTGCCTGAGAATCAGGGCGCTCTCCACTATCTGCTCGGAGACGACCGCCTGCCAGCCGGCCTTTCGTAACCCGCGGTTCCGGAGCCTGGTGGTGCCCCCGAAGAGACGCTCGACAATCTTCAGCACCGGGCTCCAGCGCACCGGGTAAATACCCATGCTTTTGTTTCGCAGGTGCCTGACCACGTCGGTGAGATCGGCGTCGGCGTCGCAGTAATTCATCGTTGCAGCGCCATCGCTTCATGGTATTGGCGGGCACAGACGCCGCCCAGAAGGAACAGCAGGCCAATGATGAAAGGATAGAAGATGCTATTCGACGCGGCACTCTGAATCACCAGGCTGGGAATCCACACGTGCAGTGCCAGCCCGAGCACCCTCACGCTCTGAGGTAATTCTCTCATCTGGTAGGTGCGCCAGCCGAGCGCCATGAGACGCCACAAGCCGGCACCCAGGAGCGCGACCCCCAGGATTCCGCTCACGGCAGCCATGTACAGAATGCCCCCGTCGGAGCCGAATGCCCCCGACCCGACGCCGATCGAGCCGTATGCCGAACGGATGATCCCGAACGTGTTGTAACCCACTCCGAGGAGCGGGTTATCGATGAAAATCCGCCAGGCGAGTAGCCAGTCACCCAGACGCGTCAAGGCCGAGGGGCCCAGCAGCGTCAGCTTGTTGTAGGCGCCTGCGAACTGAACCAGCCGGTCGGCGGCCAGGGCCGCCACCATCACGAACGCCGCAAGCGGCACGAGAAGCCGGTTGAAGCTCCGGGTACGGAAGGTGAGGATGCTGAGGCCGACGAGGGTAGCGATGATCGAGCTGCGGGACAGCGTCAGGATGAGTGCGACCCAGAACAGGGCGAGCAGCGGGTATGACGGCCTCCGATCCGCGCTCTGGGCGTGAACGAAGAAGAGGCCGAACATGATGAACGCACCGGCAAAGTTTGGATCGAGGAATGTCGAAACCAGACGATGTCCCTGGATGTCCCAATCGATATACGGAATCGCGTCGGGGTAGACGATGAACGCGAAATTCGGCATGAAGATCGACTGGATGATGCCGAACCCGGCGAAAACCCCGCACGCCGTCACCGCGGCGCGAATGAGGCGAGGGGCGGCCGCCGAGCGCAGTGCCGTCAGGGCAAAGAGATAACCCGCCGCGTAGAGGGACCAGCGGACCAGGTACAGGGCGCTGAAGGCGACCTGCCCGGCCGTGAGATCGAATCGGACCGCGGTCACCCCTATGGCCAGCAGGTTGACGGCAACGAAGCCGGCAAAGTAGGCCGTGACCCGGTCCAGGCGGATCCGTCCCGCCACCAGCACGCTGGCGAAGAGCCATGCGGCGAGGGCAGCGGCTACGATGTCGGAAAGAAGTATCCTGGCGGTCTTGAGATCGGTGGCAACGAGGGGCACCTTGGCCACCTGGCCCAGCACCAGCGAGCACAGGAAGGCAACCACCAGCACCTCAGCCGCCGGCATCCATCTGATGCCACTTGCGATACCTCGGGCCTCCGGCGGGGCGAGAAGTGTCGCAGGTCTCATTCTGAAGCTGCGGGCTCCCGGCCACGCGCCGCGTTCCAGGCCTGACGAAAGGCACGATACTCAGGACCGCCCGACCGGACGGCCTGGGCGCGCTGCTCGAGCAGGAAGACGAGAATGAAGGCCAGCACGCCACCGGCGATGAGTGCAATGGCAACATTGAGCAGCGGCCGTGGCGCCGACCGCTTGTCTGGAGCCACGGCGCTATCGATGGTGGTAATCAGGGGCGTGTCGCGGACCTCGGAAATGCGGGCCTCATCGTAGGCCTTCACCAGGCTCACATACACTTCCTGCTTCAGATCGACGGCCCGCTGGTGGCGGCCGGCCTCGAACTCCAGAACGGGAGACCCCTGGTACTCCCGATTGGCCTGCAGGAAGCGGAGCTGTCTCGCTTCGGCTTGCCGCAGCTCATCGGCCGCTTCGGTCATGCGCTCGCGGGTGAAGCGCGCCTGCTCCCGGGACTGCGATTGGCGGCGCTCGAGATTGAAGCGATTGAGAATGACCAGCATCTGGTTGGCGATGTCGGCGGCCAGTACCGGGTCGCGGGCCTTGACGATCAAGGTGACGATTCCGGTAGCCCGATCGACCTTGGTCTGGACCGCTGCCCCGAGTTGGCGAACGCCCTGATTGGCGCGGGCGAGCTCGGTGCGGCCTTTCACCCGCAGAATGTCGAGGAGCGGAGCCTCCTTGCCGCCGGCGGAGCGGTCGCGAAACCGCGATTCCAGCGTGGCGGTCAACACCTCTCTACTCTTCAGCACATTGGCAATGAAGTCGGGGGAGAGGGATCCGCCACTGCCGGTCGAGACCCCCAGCTGGCCCGCCAGCCCGGCCAGGCTTGCCAGGGCGCTACCGCCCACATTCCCAGTCGACGCGGTTACCGGCGTGACCGTCGTCTCCGCGGTGTAGACCGAGGGGAGAACCAGGGAGAGCAGGCCCGCGAACAGACCCAGAAAGATTGGAATACCGAGGAGCAGCTTCCAGCGCCGGACCAGCGGCGTGAGCAATTGCAGCAGGGAAACGTCCTCCGCGGAAACCGTCGGGGACGGCTGGGATCCCGTTGAGTGAGACCGGCCCGGGTGATGGGACCCGGGGTCGTCTTCGGCGGGGGACCGCGGCCGTGCGGTTTCGGTACCGGAGGGCGTCGACATCACTGCCGCGCCACGACTATGACCGTCACCAGTGCCGCGATCACCTGGGCCACGGTGCTGATGACCCCGGTGAGGTTACTCGGCTGGTCCTGCACTCGCTTGGCCGGTACGAAGACCACGGCGCCGGACTGCGGCCGGGGTACGTCGTCGGCCAGGACCGCCCGCCGCTTGACCGCCTGGCGCTTTCCGTTGGGCTGGGTCACGTAGGCGCGCCGGTTGTCTCCCAGTTGGGTGTAACCCCCCGCCGCGCTCACGTACCAGTCCAGCGATTTCCCCGGGGTATAGATGACCGCCCCGGGCGAGTTGACGGCGCCTTCGACGAAGACGATGGGGTTGAACTCGGGGATGTTGATCGAATCGCCGCCCGCGAGGATGACGTTGTCGCTCGCCTTGGCGTTCTTCAGCACCCTCGGCAGATCGAGGCCCACCCGCTCGGTGAACCCGCGGGGCAAGGTGTCGCGCGAACCCGCGGCCAGGTCGTGGATCGGCTCGGGCTGTCCGCTGCCGGGCTGGCGCCCCGGGGTGTAGGAACGAAAGAACCGAACACCACCGGCGTACGCCTGGTCGGTGAGCCCGCCGGCCCGCTCGATCAGATCGCTGATCCTGTCGGTCTTGGAGCGCAACGCGTAGCGGCCGGGATGCTTCACCTGGCCGGTCAGATAGACCAGCCGCTGCGATTCCCACCCCGGCTTCCGGCGGATCAGGACATTGTCGTAGGGCATCAGCGCGACGTCGGGGACTCCGCCGGCTGGATGTTGTGACTGGGTTACCCCGGTGGAGCCGCCGCGAGCGAGTCGAGCCGAATCGAGCGGCACCGGGATGGACTTGGCCAGGGCACCCGGATCGTCGCTCTCCTCCCGCCGGGCGATCTCGGCTTCCTTGAGGTCGGCATCTTCGGTGACGCCATCGGCCAACAGCACGACGTCCCGCATGGTCATGCCCTGCCGGAACGGCACGCGACCCGGATTTCTGACCCCGCCCACAATGGTGACATACGGTGCCGGCAGGAAGGTGGCGCGGGAGAAGACCCGCACCTCATCCTGGTCCTGGAGCACGAGATCCTCGGTCAGGCGGCCGGTGGAATCGGCAAAGGCCGACCGGAGCTGCACCCGGGACGAGTCTTCGTTGGTCCGGGCAATGAGAATACGGTCGAGGTAGACGTCCGGCTTGGGGCCGCCGGCAGCGCGCAGCGCATCGCTGAGCTTGGCTCCGGGGGTGAATCCAACCTGGCCCTCGACCCAGACGTTACCCCTCACCGTGACGTAGCCACGTACCCGGTCGGGAATCGACAGGACCGTCACGGAATCGCCCGGCGATACCGGTACGCCGGGCACCACGCCTCCGGCAAGCTGATCGGCGCCGACGTCCACCACGATACGG
>JBKJZM010000034.1:0-4927 GCA_046715295.1 Gemmatimonadales bacterium
ACGAATACCTGCACCTCGTTCTTGAACCCCTCCGGAAAGAGCGGCCGGATCGAGCGGTCGATCAGCCGGCTGGCCAGGATCTCCTTGTCCGACGGGCGACCCTCGCGCTTCAAGAATCCCCCCGGAATCTTCCCGGCGGCGTAGGTCTTCTCGCGATATTCGACGGTCAGGGGGAAGAACGGCAGGGTGGATACATTCTGGGAGGCGGTCACGGCGGCCAGTACTACGGTGTCGCCGAAGCGAAGAACGGCGGAGCCAGAGGCTTGTCTCGCCAGGCGGCCGGTCTCGAGGACCAGCGGACGTCCGGCGAACTCGGTTTCGATCTTCTGTGCGGTCACGCTTACTCTCTCTCGGTTGGATAGCGTCTTTGCTGCAAGTCCAGGGTCAGGTCGAGGGTCGAGGTCGCGTAAAGAGTCACCGTCAGTGGTAAACTCTCGACCCTGGACCCTCAACCCCTTTAAAGCAGAAAGGGCGTCCCGATAGTGGATCAGGACGCCCCCTGTCGGCGCGCGGTGGCTAGTGCCGCAGTCCGAGCTGCTCGATGAGCGACCGGTAGGTCGGCAGATCGCTTCGCTTGAGGTACGTAAGGAGCCGGCGGCGGGTCCCGACCATCTTCAGCAGCCCGCGGCGGCTGTGATGATCCTTGGAGTGGGTGCGGAAATGATCGGTAAGGGAGTTGATCCGCTCGGTGAGCAGCGCCACCTGTACTTTGGTGGATCCCGTGTCAGTTGCGTGGGCCTGGTGCTTAGCCGTCACCGCCTGCTTGTCGAAGCTCATGCCGCCTGGTGTCCTCTTGAACGAAGTGCGCGTCGTAATCCGTTGTAGCACGGAAGTATAAGCGGGGCCCGGAGGGCGAGGCAAGGGTGGCCTACACCCCCAGCCACCGCCTGATGTCGTTGGTAAAGGCCAGACCCATGAGCATGATGATCAGCACCAGACCCACCGTGGTGAGCTTCTCCCGCAGCTTCATCGGCAACGGCCGTCGTATCACCGCCTCGGCCAGCAGAAAGACGAACTGACCGCCATCCAGTACCGGGATAGGCAGCATGTTCAGGATGGCGAGGTTAATGGAGATCAACGCCATGAAGCCGAGGAAGGTGTCGAGCCCCAATCGAGCGCTCTCGCCGGCCAGCTGGCCGATCAGGATGGGACCGCCGACCGATCGGCCGGAAATGCGGCCGCTGAAGAGCCCCCGCACCGTGCGGAGGATCTGGGTCGAGGCACGGACGGTGGCCCGGCCTCCCTCGACGATGGCCTGGCCCAGGCTCAGCGGTTCGGAGAGGAGCCGGGTTCCGACCGCCACCCCGATCCGCCCTACCGGGCGCGGCTTGCCATCCGGTCCAGGTATCGTGTCCACGTAGGGCTGGATATCAAACGCCAGTCTCCTGCCGCCCCGCGCCACCTTGATATTGAGGGGCTGCCCGGCGCTTGCCTGGAGCCGCTCCACCAGGTCATACCACTGCTGGACCGGCCGGCCGTTCACCGCCATGATCGTATCGCCTTCCTGGATCCCGGCCTTCCCGGCAGGCTTGTCCGGCAGCACCTGGCCCACGACGGGCGCTCGAAATGGCTGGAGCGCCTGGGCCGCCTTGACCCGCTCCTCCAGTGCATCGGGATGGATCGGGAGGACCAGGGTCGATCCGTCGGAAAGCTCGAGCCGTACCTCGGGCTCCGGCGTGTTCACCATCGTCGAGACGATCTCGTCCCAGGATTCCATCGAGTCTCCGTTGACCCGTAGGATCGCGGTGCCGGACCGGATCTGCTTCAGCGCCGCAGCCTCCGGCGGAACCGCTTCCTGGACCACCCGGCCTACAGTGGTGACCGGATCGATCTGCCGCCCGTTCTTGTACGCGAGGAAAACGAAGACGGCCCAGGCGAAGAGGGCATTCATGGCCACTCCCGCCAGGATCACCAGCATCCGCACCCAGATCGGTTTGGCCTCGAACACACGGTCGGGGGGTACCGGCACCGACGGAGCGCCGCCCTCGAGCGCGCTGCTTCCGATGTCCTCTTCCTTGCTGGCCATCTTGACGTACCCACCGAGGGGCAGCCAGGAGACGGTGTATTCGGTTTCTCCCCGCCGGAACGTGAGCCAGGGAATCGGCGAACCGAGACCGAGCGAGAAGCGGTGTACGTAGATGCCGGCCCACTTGGCGGCGACGAAGTGTCCCGCCTCATGTACGAAGATGAGGACGCCCAGGACTACGATCAGGGCCAGTACGGTCAGCAACACTATTGCCTCACACTCTGCCGGGCCGCTTCACGGGCCCAGCGATCAGCCGCCCGCACCGCTTCCACGGAGCTGGCGGGAACGGGTGCGTGTGCATCGAGCGCGCGCTCGATGGTCTCGCTGATGCGCCCGAAAGGAATGGCTCCCTGGAGAAAGGCGTCGACTGCCACCTCGTTGGCCGCATTGAACACGGCTGGAGCGGTACCGCCCGCGCGCCCGGCCGCCAGGCCCGAGGCCAGGGCCGGAAAGACGTCGGTGCGAACCGGCTCGAAGGTGAGCGGGCCGGCGGCGACCGGATCAAAACGCCGGACACCGCTATCGGCCAGGCGCTCCGGATGAGTCAGGGCGTAGAGAATCGGCAGCTCCATCGAAGGGAATCCCAGCTGAGCCAGCACGCTGCCATCGTGAAATTCGACGAAGGCGTGCACGATACTCTGCGGGTGAACCACCACCTCGAGCGCATCGTACGACAGGCCGAAGAGATGGTGGGCCTCGATCAGCTCCAGCGCCTTGTTGGCGAGCGTCGCAGAATCCACCGTGACCTTGTGACCCATCCGCCAGGTCGGGTGCTGGAGGGCCTCTTCCACTGTTGCGTTCCACACCCGATTGGCCCCCCATTCGCGGAACGGACCGCCCGAGGCCGTCAGGATGAGACGAGCGAGCCCGCTGTCGCGTCCGGTGACACACTGGAGTATCGCGCTGTGCTCCGAGTCGATCGGAACGATCTCTCCGCCACCGGCACACGCCGCCTGCGCCACGAGAGCCCCGGCCATCACCAGGGTCTCCTTGTTGGCCAGGGCGACGCGTTTGCCGGCCCGAAGTGCTGCAAGCGTGGCGTCCAGCCCGGCCGCACCGACCACCGCGTTGACCACGATGTCGGCGTCGGGGTGGGTGGCCGCCTCGACCAGAACCTGGGGACCACTGGGCCAGCGTACATCGTCCGCAAAGCCCGCCAGGCCGGCGTAAGTCGGCCGCCACTCCGCCACCTGAGCTGCGAAGTCGTCCCGGTTCCGACCGGCCGTGAGTGCCACCAGCCTGAAATGGTCCTGGTGTCTCCGGAGCACGTCCAGTGTGCTGCGGCCGATCGAGCCGGTGGAGCCCAGCACGGCCACACCCCGCGGTCCCTTCCTTGCCGGGCTCGGGCCCGAGCTGATCGGCGCCGTTCGGGGTGGTTTCCCCCGCGGTTGGGTCGACGGCGAGCTCATCAGATCACCCCGAACAGGTGATAAATAGCGGCGGCGGTGGGAATGACGAAGTAGAGCGAGTCAAAGCGGTCGAGCACTCCCCCATGCCCAGGGATCAGGTGACTGGAGTCTTTCACGCCGGCCTCACGCTTAAAAAGCGACTCGGCTAGATCGCCGATTTGACCCACGACCGACAGCGCTCCGGCCAATACCAGCAGTTGCCAGAGCGGAACCGCGAGTCCCACTCGCGGAAACACCATGCTGCCGAAGATCGGAGCCACCAGAAGCCCGCCGACGACGCCGCTGGCCGCACCGGAGCGGGTTTTTCCGGGGCTGATCGTCGGCGCCAGCTTGGGACCGCCCAACGCTCTCCCGCCGAACATCGCGGCGGTATCGCAGACCCAGGTGACCACCAGGGGAAAAAACACCAGCCAGGCGCCCGCCCAGGAGCGCTCGGGATGCGAGAGGTGCCTGATTCCAATCAGGAACGCGGGCAGGGCACCGGTGTAGACCACGGCCAGAAGGGTGACGCTGACAGCCTCCAGGGGCTTCTCGGCAGGCGATCTAACGGCTAGAGCCCAGGTGAGCAGCCCGATGGTCCAGAGAGCCAGCAGGTAGGGCCAGCTCGCCAGTACCAGCTGGCGGACATCGGGCGCAACCAGGGACGCATAGGCCACCGGTGCGAGGGCCGCGGTGCTGACGAACCCGAATGCTCGGGCGGAGCGAACCCCCTGCCGGCCGGCGAGATCGAACAGCTCGCGGGTTGCCAGCACACTGGTGAGTGAAAGCAGGAAGACGAGCGGCAGTCCGCCGTACCAGATAACCACCAGCGCGAGGGGGATCGCGACGACCGCGAATCCCACCCGCCGGACCAGATTGGCGTCCATCAAACGGAGACGCGGCCGAACCGCCGGTCGCGCCGCTGGAATTCCAGGATAGCCTCGAAGAGATGGCGCCGGGTGAAGTCGGGCCAGAGGACGGGCGTGACATAGAGCTCGGCGTAGGCAAGCTGCCAGAGGAGGAAGTTGGAGATCCGCATCTCGCCGGAGGTCCGGATGAGGAGGTCGGGATCGGGCCACTCGGCGGTATAGAGCATCCGGCCCACGGCCTGCTCGTCGATATCCCGAGGGTCCAGCTTCCCCGCAGCCACCGACTCAGCGAGCAGCCGCGCGGCCCGGGCGATCTCGGCGCGGGCGCTGTACGAGATGCAGAGGTTGAGGGCCAGCGCCTGTCCGCCCGCGGTATCCGCCATGATCCGGTCCACCGCCCGACGGGCACCGGTCCCGAGGCTGTCGAGGTGCCCCAGAATCCGGACGGCCACGCCCTGAGCCCGGAGCTCCGCGGCCTCCTTGGCGATGTACTCCTCAAGAAGCTTCATGAGCGCCTCGATCTCGCCTGCCGGCCGCTTCCAGTTCTCCACGCTGAAGGCGAAGAGCGTGAGCACGCCGACCCCTGCTTCCAGGCAGCCTTCCACCACCTCGCGCACCGCCTTCATCCCGGCGTGGTGCCCCAG
>JBKJZM010000035.1:0-6202 GCA_046715295.1 Gemmatimonadales bacterium
GTAGACGAGCACGGTGCCTTCGTGGCGGAAACGCCGGGCAAGTATACGGTCACCGGGGTCGTCGGTAACCGGTCGGCCGATGCGGTCATTCAGGTAGAGCCACGCCGAGTTGGCCGGGGAATGGTGGTTCAGGGCAGGGTGCCGCTCGGTTTCCGGACAGCCGAAGTGTGGCTGCACCCCTCCGGCAAATGTGCCTATCTCAGCACCATCGCCGACCGGGTCTACGCTATCGACGTGGCCGATCCGTCCCAGCCCAAAGTCGTTGACTCGATGCTCACCAACGCGCGTCTCGTCAACGACGTCATGACCACAGAGGACGGCCGCTACGGGGTTTTCTCGCGGGAAGGTGTCCCGACCGAAAGAACGGGATCGTGGTGTTCGACGCCAGCGACCCGTGTCATCCCAGGCCTATTTCGGAGTATACTGAGACCGTCACCGGCGGGGTCCATTCGAGCTACGTGTCCCAGGGTCGCGTCTACCTGACCGATGACGCTACGGGCTCGATGCGGGTCATCGACATTCGGGACCCTGCAAAACCCAAGGAAGTGGGGCGATGGCAGACGGAGCAGACCGAGGCGGGGCGCTACGTCCATGACATTGCGGTAACCGATGGGCTGGCCTACCTCAGCTACTGGAACGACGGTCTGGTCATCCTGGACGTCGGAAACGGCATAAAAGGCGGCAGCCCCGAGTCCCCCAAACTCGTCTCGCAGTACAAATACGATCTCAACGAGACCTATGCTCGAGTCGACCAGCTCTACGGGCTCGGTCCCCGTGGCACCCACACCGCGTGGCGCCACGGCAACTACGTCTTTGTCGGTGACGAGGTGTACGCCTCAAAGCCGGCAAAGGGCCTGGCCGACGGAAACGACCTGACATTCGGCCGGCTTCACGTCATCGACGTGTCAGACCTGGAGAGGCCAAAGGAGGTTGCCTGGTACGAGCCGACCGACGGCGGGGTGCACAACGTCTGGGTGGCGGGTGACACGCTCTACCTGGGGAACTATCAGGGCGGCGCCCGCGCACTCGATATCTCAGGCGAGCTCAAGGGCGACCTGCTGCGTCAGGGACGCGAGATCAGCTGGATCCTGACGGCCGACTCGATGGGTATCCGGCCGCGGGCAACGTTCGCCTGGGGTGCGGTAGTGAAGGATGGCAACATCTTCGTGCCGGACATCAACAGCGGACTGTGGATCCTGAAGCTGGAGCCAAAGAAGGAGCCGGTAATTCCCTAGCCTCCGATTCCCGTACCGTTGTTTCCCGTCAGCGCTTTGCGTAGGAGCCCGCTCGACGTCCTCCAACACGCCGGGGCGGTGCGGCTGTCAGCCTAACGTCTCCTGGGCTCGCCGGCTGGACGCCTGCTGATCGAGTACCAGCGCGTCTGCGTAGGCTCCCAACTTCGTTCGCGCCTCCTCCAGCGGCCACGGCCGCGCCGATATATCCGGTAGCGCCCGTAAGAAAGACTTTCATGTTCACTACCCCCGGGGTTCGTCGTCGCACTGAATCATACAAAAAATCCGGAAACCGAGTACCCCAAATACCAGAGCCCCTCGGCGATTGCCGAGGGGCTCTGGTGGGGGTCCTGGTATGGTCGAACGGCTTGCGGTTACTGCTTTACCCAGGTGGGGCGGAGGTCGCGGGTCACGTTGGAGACCAGCTGCCCCACAACCTCACCGTAGGCATCTTCCTTGTCGCGCATCGCGATCGAAGGCAGCGCGCCAGAGAGGCCGATGCGACCCACGGTCCCGTTGGCGGCGGAGCTGGAGCGCCACATCGTTCCGCCGGTCTTGGTCGACAGCAGCCGAACCGTGAGCTCGGCGGACACCGCAGCCCGGACATTCATGCCGGACACGCTGAGATTGCCGCGCGGCTTGACCCCCGAAACCTTGAGATGCCCTACAAAGACCGCGGGGACGTTCTTCTCACGGCCGAGCGCCAGGGCCATCGCCGCGGCATCGGCGTCCGCCGTGAAGCTCTTGAGTGAGGCATCCGCGCCGTCGAGCTCGAGCAGTTCGAAACCCGACTGACTCTTCAGCAGAGCTTCAGCAAAGCGCTGGGTCGCCAGGGTGCTCATGCCGCTGTTGGACTGCTCGGTTGAGAACGCCACGATGGCGATGCGGCCATACGGCGCGAGGTCGAGCCGGGCAGGGATCGCCGCGTACTTGGAAGAGCAGGCCGACAGCGCCAACGCTCCGCAAAGCGCGAGTGCGTATTGCATTCGGACAGGCTGACGCACGCTGTTACCAACCATTAGGGCCCGCATCTGTTAGGGATAACCCCCAGGGGGCAAGAGGCGCGCCATTTGCTGATGCCGGGCACAGGAGCGCTCTTCGATGCTCCTTTGTAGGCCGAAACCACCAACAGTAGCGACATCGATGAGAGGCGAACTCGAGGGGGGTCCCGGCTCGGCAGGATTACCGGGAGTTCTACGTCTGACGGCCGGGCTCGCCATTCTCGCGCTGGCGGCGCTGGCGGGTCCGGTGGTGCTGGATGTGGTGCCGCGCGAGCAGTTGGCGCCGGTTGGGCGCCGAATTCTCCTGCTCGCGCTCATCGTTGGGCTCGCTGCGGCGGCGATCGCTGGGTTAGCTGCGGCGGGCCGCAAGAGCTAGAGCAGCCGGTCCACTTTCATCTGAATGACGGAGCGGAACCATTTCCACAGACGCTTCTCCCAGGCGAACCGGCCAGCGAAGGGTGACTGAGTCGCCTTGCCTGGTTCGGTCGAAGCCTCGCTCCGATTTGGCCACCGTCTCGATCGGGAAGGTCCAGATTTCGGCCTCGGGCTCCGGCCGCAGGTCGAGGGGGGCAAAGAGCGAGAGCTCGGGCGCGAAGAGATCGTCCGGCGACCCGATCGAACCATCCCACCGGTAACTGACCCTCACCGTCCCGTCGGCAGCGAACTCGAACCTCTTCTCCAGCGACTTGTCCCCACCCTGGCCCGAGAACGAGCATACGATCTCGACGCTGTCGTGTTGCCGCTCGATGGTGAAGCTGCCCGGGCTCTGGGCCCATGAGTGCGCAGGCCAGAAATCGCCGCCGGCATACTGCTCGAGAGTCAGCCCGCTCGGCAGCACCCGGTCGACGAAGATGGCCCGCGGGCTGGCGTCGACCGGGGGGCGATGCTGCAGTCGAAGGCCATCCTCGAGGTCGTGAATGCTGGGGGCGCCACCACCTCCGCCGCTGTCGGCCACCGCATGCTGCTCGAGGGAGGTGTCGTGGTAGGCCTCGCGCCGGCGGGTGAGCGTGTTCGCGTAGTTCACGCCGGTGGCGAAGATGGTGTACTCCTCCAAGGCACCTCCCCGGCGGGGACTCAGCAGTGCCGAGAAGCGGTCCGAATGGACCCAGATCTCATCGTGTCCGTCGCCATCGAGGTCCAGCACCTCGACCCCCAGTGACTCTCCCCGACGGAGCTCCGACTCCGCCAGGGCGAGGTTACGCCAGATGGCTTCGCGCAGATGGGGCAGGTACAGGCCGCCAAAAACTCCATGCCAGTAGGCATCGTTACACTGGGCCCGGCCCACCGCCCGGCGAGCCGCCAGGGGGTCACCCCGGCGCCGGCAGAGCAGGGAGAGAGCCATCATCTTCTTGTGCATCCGGTTTGATTCGGAGTACTTCACCAGAAAGTTGCGCCAGTGTGCGCCACGAATGAGCGCACCATCGGGGCCGGCCGTGCGTGCCTCGCCCAGATCCCGCTCCAACCGGATCAATCGGAGTGCGGCATCGGGAGGCAGGGACCAGCCCTCCATCTCGCGGTAGGACGCGCTCGGAAGGTAGGCAATGCCCCCACTGGGGACGAATTCCAGCGCGTCGCGCAAGGTGCTGAGCTCAACTTCGCCGGCTTCGACCAGGCCGTTGATCGTGGCCGTGAAACGATCCAGCCAGCCACGCTCGTACACCCACTCCTTGGTTCCCGGCCAGCCGCCGAACTTCTCCCCGTCATCGGCCAGAACCGCCAGCCGATGACCTGCCCCGCGGAGCTCCCGCAGGTAGGTCGCGGTCTCCTCTGGTGACCGGAACGGGATCAGATACCGCAGACGCTCGTCGATCGGGAAGAGGGCTACCCCCTTCCCGTCGCTCTCAGTCCAGTAGGGAACGTGGAGTTCCTCGCTCGCGAATCCGGACACCAGAAAATGGCGGTCGTCTACCAGCGCGTAGCCGACCCCCGCATCGGCCAGATCGGCGGCGAGCTCGGGTTCCCACACTCGCTCGGTGAGCCACAGCCCCTGGGCTTCGACGCCGAAGCGACGACGCACGGCGTCTCGCATCCATTGGATCTGCTCGACCCGGTCCGCCCGGGGTAGAGCAGCGAGCACCGGCTCGTAGAACCCGGCGAGGAGCAACTCGACTTTTCGGTCCGACACCAGCTTTCCCAGGAGATCCAGATACCCGGTGTCGTGCTTCTCCAGCCACTCCAGGAGAGGTCCGGACAAATGCAGGACCAGAGGCAGAAACCCACGTTCTGACAGCCGCTCGAGAATGGGCCGATATACATCCTGGACGTGCTGCTCGAAGACGTGGTCGAAGTTACCGACCGGTTGATGCAGGTGAAGGCCGAAGACCAGTCGAACCGACCCCATGCGCTACCCGACGACCAATGAGCGGGAGCCGCCGAGCGCAGCGGCCACGGCGGGCAACACGTTGGGGAAGACCTGATCTCGACTGTACAACTCCTCGGCCGACCGTTGCGCCGACTCGAGATCTCCTTCCCGGCCGGGTCCGAGCGCGGCGACCAACCGCTCGGCATCGTCGCAATGCTCCTTGAATCGCTTCTCGGCATAGTCGGCTGCGGCACCGGTCGAGATGATGAACTGCCAGTCTGACGACTGTGCCAGCAGCAGCTCCCTTGCCGCCTGGGCCAGAACCGGACGGGCGGCCTGGGACGCCAGCGCGGCGGGCGCGGCGTCCCAGAAGGACTGTTCCAGCGGCCAGAGCCGCTCCCAGGTCCACGCCGTCTGCTCGCTCAGCCACATACTGCTGTCGCCATTGGCGCCCCAGGAGCCCCAGGGCAGCCGGATGGCAGCGCGGGGCGGATGCGCCTCGAGATGGCCGGCGCCGGTGGCCGGCTGAATCGCCTCCCGCTTTCCGGCGAGCGATCGATACACGTGACCGAGAAACTCGGGGCCCTCGAACCACCAGTGCCCAAAGAGCTCGGTGTCGAACGGTGCCACCACCACGCTCTCACGATTCTGGGACTGGTCGGCGGAGATACCGGTCAGGAGATGCGCGAAATGGTCGGCGTGGTCCCGAGCACGCCCGGCGGCGGCAGCCGGGTTGTAGGGCTGCTTGGCACCGAGGTCTACCCCGGGTCCCGTGACTCGCCAGAGCTTGAGGCCTCCGGGCCAGCGCATCTTGTGGAACTCCAGGTACGACTCGTCGCCCGGGTAGCCCTCGAAGCGGCTCCAAACCTGCATCGATGCCCGTGGATCCCGCACGTAGGCGGCCACCGAGCCGTGCGCCACCCGATACGCGCGGTAGGGAGAGCGCAACGGTTCCGCCGGCAGGCCCGGACCCACCGGCAGATGGACGATGGGATCGCCCGCGGGATCGCCCGAAAGGCCGAGCGGCCGTCCGGCGGCGGCAAGGTGCGCGTCCACGAAGAAATACTGAAAGCCCGCGTCGGCGAGATGTTCCTCGATACCCCGCCGCACCCCAGTGCGGGGCGCGCTAGGCCATGGCTCCCACGGCCCTCGTGGCCGGTACGCGCACTCCGGCAGCCAACACCCCTTGGGCGATCGCCCGAAGAGGCGCCGGTGCTCCGAAACTCCGACCGCGAGCTGAAGCCGGATACTTTCGTCCCGGGCCAGGAGCGGGAGATAGCCGTGCGTGGCGGCCGAGCTGATGATCTCGATGCGGCCCGCCGATTCGAGTGCGCGGAATGCCGCGATGAGATCCTGATCGATGGCGTGGAACAGATCGCGTAACCGGACCATCCGGTCACGCCAGAATTCCACTAACGGAAGGAGATGATTCTCGCCGGTGGCGGCCAGCGAGGCCGGCGCCTCGTCGCAGGCCTCGAGGCGCTGAGTGAAGAATGCCTCCATCTCGGAGGCAAAGGTCGGGCTGGTCAGCTGGTTGGCGAGGACCGGGGTGAAGCCGATGGTGACGGGGGAGGGCACCGCATCTGCCGAGAGGCCGCGGAGGACCTCCAGCAAGGGGAGATAGGTGTCGAGCGCCGCCTCACAGATCCAGTCGCTCCCGTGCGGCC
>JBKJZM010000036.1:0-11908 GCA_046715295.1 Gemmatimonadales bacterium
TTATCGAGTCGGGGCGGCTTGAACCCGCCGCGGCATCCGGAGTTGGGATCGAGCAACAGGGCAGGACTGCAGCGCTCGTTCCGGAGGCGGTCGGTCCGGAGCTCCAATCTGACTTGGCCGTCGAGCGCCAGGTCGGCATACTTCTGAGAGAGCCCCAGGACACCCCGCCGCCGGCCTCGAGTATCCGTGCTCTCCGGAGCCTCGTCCCGGATGGCCTGTCCGTACAGGGTGAGGTTGCGAAGTGCGGCGGCACGCTGCACCCGGGCTGAGACGAGCACTGCGGTGATGGTGCTGTCCCATGCCAGCCCCCGCAGGGCAGGCGTGGCCCGCGGCGCCCCGAGCCAGGGGGCGCGCAGAATCATCGGCTCCTGGAGTGACAGCGGAGCCGTAGAGAAGGCAGGCCGAACACCGGTGAAGGTCGTGTCCGTTCGGACCTGGGCGGCTGTCAGCCGGGGGAGCACAGCAAGGCAGAACAAGACGACGAGAGAGCGCGCCACTCGAGCGAAGTGCAACGATATAGGAGTTTGAGAGAAGTGGATCGGGGAATATAATGGAACGACGAAACCCTTACAACTATACAAGTTAGCCAACGTGCGCCTGCTCCATCGCTATCTCCTGCGGCAGCTGGTGGCGCCGTTCTGCTTTGCCCTCGCGGCCCTGACCGGCTTCATGCTGATCAGCCAGGTGGCGAAGAAGTTTGGTGCCCTGGTCGGCAAGGGGCTACCCTGGTCCGTGATCACTGAAGTGTTCGTGCTGAGTCTGCCGTTTATCATCGCCATGACCCTGCCGATGGCGGTGCTGTTGGCCGTGCTCTTCACCTTCAGCCACCTTGCCGCGGATAACGAGATCACCGCCATGCGGGCGAACGGGATCAGTGTGTACCAGATCCTGGCTCCGGTGCTCGTCTGGGGCGTATGCATGGCGGCCCTCAACCTGGCGTTCGTGGATCAGGTTCTTCCCCGAAGCAACGCTCGCCTCCGTTCCCTGCTCATCGACATCGGACGAAAGAAGGCTGCCTTCGGCCTGCGGGAGCAGGTCATCAACGAAGTCCCCCCTTCCAAATACTTCATCCGGGCGAGCCGCATAGACGCTGCGACCGGGCGCCTGAAGGGGGTCACGATCTACGACGTTGGAGGCGAGGCGAGCCGCCGAATCATCTACGCAGACAGCGGGTCCATGGCGTATTCCGAGGGCCAGACCGACCTGAGCTTGCGCCTGTACGACGGGTCGATCCACCAATACCGCCCCGCCGAGCCCACCAGATTTCAGCTGACGTACTTCACAGTGAACGACATCAGAGTCAAGAACGTCTACGACGAGCTCCGGCGGAACACCAGCGAATCCATTCGAGGCGACCGGGAGATGAGCACCTGTGAGATGCTTGCGGTCGTGCGTGAAGCGAAAGAGGAGCAGGTAGAGGCAAGGCGAGAACGAGCGGAGCTGGTGGTGCACGATCTACGGGCGCTGCTGGCCCTTCCACCCCTCCGGCCCGTACGCGCAGCAAAACCCGACTCGGCTACCGGCGGATACTGCAACTGGCTGAAGTCGGTCCAGGAACTCATGCTACCGGGGACGGCCGAAGCACAGGCACCCGCACAGGCTCCGCCACCCCCCGCCGGGAGCAAGGCGCAGGCGCCCGGGCAACCACAGGTCCAGTCGCCCCAGACGCCGGGGCAGGTCGTGCGGCCCAAGCTCCCAGTGACGCAACGGGCGAAGGTGCCGCTATCGAACTGGTCCGAGGTCGCATCCGCCGCCGACAGGGTCCGTGAAGCCGACCGCCGAGCCGACCGCTTCGCCGTGGAGGTCCATAAGAAGTGGGCCATCAGTATGGCGTGTATCACTTTCGTCATCATCGGGATCGTGCTGGCGCTGCGCTTTCCGCGCGGTGGCATCGGCCTGGTGATCGGCGGCGGGACCCTGATATTCGCCATCCACTACATCGGGCTTACCGCCGGGGAGAGCCTGGCTGACCGCGGCCATGTGGAACCCTGGTTTGCCATGTGGGCACCGAACATCGTGCTGACGGTCCTCGGATTGTTCGGCGTCTTGTGGGTGAGCCGCCAGTCCGGGTCGACTCGCGGGGGAGACCTGCGGGAAGTGATCGATGCCCTGGGCCACCTCATCCGGCGGCTGCGGGGGATGGTTTTCCCGTGATTTCGAAGCGCGTCGTGAAAGGAGTGGCTGGACTCCGTCGCAGGCTGCCGGTCCACGGCCTCCGCCAACTCGACCGGTATGTCCTCGGCTCATGGCTCCGGCTCTTCGTCATGGCGGCGCTCGGCCTTCCGCTGATCGCGATCTTTTTCAACCTCACGGACATGTTGAGCAAGCTGCTGGATCGCGGTCTCTCGATGCGAGAGATTGTGATCAGCTACGTGTATGCCATTCCCGAGTATGCCTTCCTCGTCATGCCGGCAGCGGTGCTTCTCGCCACCGTCTTCACGGTGGGGGGGATGGGCCGGCACTCCGAGCTGACGGCCGCGAAGGCCGGGGGCCAGAGCTTCCACCGGCTCATGCTGCCCCTGTTCATTGCCGCGGGTCTGGCGTCGGTTCTGGCCTTCGGCGTCGGGGAGCTGGCGCCCTGGTCCACGTCGCGCCAGCTCGAGATCCAGAAGGCCAAACAGGCTCGTCCGACGCGTGCCCGTTTCAACTTTGTGTACAGCGGAGACGCCGGCTGGGTCTACACCGTCCGCTCGCTCGACGTGGCCAGCCGCCAGCTCAAGCAGGTCATGTTCGAGCGGCAGGGAACCGGGCTGAACTATCCCGGGATGGTCCTCACGGCTGATAGCGCCACCTACGATGACTCGCTGAAGGTCTGGCGCCTCCGCACCGGCGCCAGCCGGGTTATCGCGGGCCCCGGCCAGCAGGCCACCTTCAGCTTCCGCTCCATGCGGCTCCGGGCGTTGCGCCAATCGCCGGCGGACTTGCTGGCGGAATCGAAGGGGCCCGACGAGATGCGATTCGCCGAGCTGGGGCGCTACATCGAAGCCCTCAAAAGGTCGGGAAACGACGCCAACAAGCTGATTGTGGATCAGGCGCTGAAGCTTGCGCTGCCGGCCACGTGCCTGATCATCGCGTTGTTCGGGGCACCATTGGCGGTCACCACCCCCCGTGCGGGCCCGGCGGGCGGTGTTGCGGTAAGCCTGGCGATCGCCTTGATCTTCCTGCTACTCACCCAGCTGACGAAGGCGATCGGTGCCGGTGGGGTCATCAATCCTTTGGTAGCGGCCTGGTTCCCCAATGTCATCTTTCTGTTCGGCGGGCTGGTGCTGCTGGCGAAGGTGAGGACGTAAAGGCGGGGCAGCGGGATACTAAATGCCTGGACGTTTGGCGGTGAGCGCTCGATAGAGTCCCCACGTCAGCCGACCGGCATGATCCCTGATGGCCTCAATTTCTCCCCAGATTTCGGCCTTGATGTATCCGAGATCTCGAGCCAAAAGGAAGATGTACGAGAGTTCGGCAAGAGACCCTAGGGAGATGTCGAGAAAGCGGCGAAAAACGCGAGGTCCCCGCTTAGCGGAACCTTCAGCAATGTTGGCAGCGGCAGAAAAAGCGGCACGTCGAGCTTGCGAGGTGAGACCATACTTTTCTACTGCCGGCCAATCGCTGGTCACTCGGTACGCCGCGAGCGCGAGTGCGTGACAAGCAGCCCATGCCTTGAGGTTCTCGTGGCGCTTCCATTATCACGTAAGGCCGGGCCTTCTCGAACTGGACTCATTGGAACAAGATAGGGGCTTGCTCATCCCCAGCCTCCATTACCTTCGCGCAGTACGGACCCTTTTTTCTCCTTCCTGCCCCGCTGCCCCGTCTGCCCCGCTGTATATTTCTGCTATGCCTGCCTCACGTCCCGTCATCGTCGGTACCGGAATAGCCGGCCTGTGGACGGCGTGGCGGTTGGCGTCCGAGGGTCTACCGGTAGTGCTTGTCACCAAGGAAACGCTGGCAGACAGCGCCAGCTCCTGGGCCCAGGGCGGCATCGCAGTGGCCCTCGGACCAGGGGACAGCCCCAGTCAGCACGCGGCCGACACCATGGCCGCCAGTGACGGGATGGCCGATCCCGAGGCCGTACGCATCCTCACAAGTGAAGGGCCGGACAGGGTTTACGAACTGCTGGCGCTGGGTGCCGTCTTCGACCGCGGCCCCGACGGCAAGCTGGGTTTCGGGCTCGAAGCCGCTCACACGCGAGCCAGGATCATTCATTCCGGTGGCGATCAAACCGGCGCCGCTCTGATCGGGTGTTTGGCCCAGGTGGTCCGCTGTCATCCCAAGATTCAGCTGCTCGAGCACACCGAGGTTACCGGACTGCTGATTCGGGACGGGACTGTTCGGGGCGTCGCGATTCTGCCCAGCGGCGAGGCCGGCGCGTCGCTGCACGGCTCGGCCGTCATCCTCGCAACCGGTGGAGTCGGCCAGCTGTACGCGGTCACCACCAATCCGAAGGTCGCAACCGCCGACGGCTGGGCGCTGGCCCACCGGATCGGTGCGAAGCTCCGGGATATCGAGTTCCTCCAATTCCATCCCTCTGCCCTGAAGCTCCCGGGCATCAACCCGGCACCACTAGTCTCCGAGGCGGTCCGGGGGGCAGGCGCGGTCCTGGTCGACAAGGGCGGGCACCGGTTCACCCTGGATTCGGATCCCCGGGGCGAGCTTGCTCCCCGTGACGTGGTGGCCCGAGCGGTGGCGGCGGCAGATGCGGCCGGTGGAGCCTGGCTGGACGCGCGCGCGGTGAATGATTTCCCATCCCGGTTTCCCGGCATCACCGCCGCGCTGCTTCGCTATGGCCTCGACCCCTCCCGCGACCTCCTCCCGGTAGCCCCTGCCCTGCATTACGCCATGGGGGGCATCCAGACCGATCTCCAGGGCCGCACGACGAAGCCAGGACTCTGGGCCGTCGGCGAGGTGGCCCGCACCGGAGTACACGGCGCCAACCGGCTGGCATCGAACTCTCTGCTCGAGGGCCTGGTATTCGCGGACCGCGCGGGCCGCGCGCTGGCGGACACCCTCCGCAGCGTGACCCCGACCGAGCCCGCCGCGGGAGCAGCAGGTGGCAGAGATACCGGAGCCGACGCCGATTGCGAAGCGATCCGCGAGGAAATGCGGAACCTGATGACAGCGAACGTGGGACTGCAGCGGAGCGAGGCCGCGCTGCTTTCGGCCGAGCGAGAGCTCGAGCGGCTCACTGGGTCCACTCCTCTCCCGGCTTGGAGGACCCACAACCAGCTACTCGTGGCCGGGCTGATCACCAAGGCGGCGCGCCGGAGGCGCGAGAGCCGGGGAGGGCACCGCAGGACCGATTACCCTCCGGCATCGCTGAAACGCGAGGCTGTGTGACGGCGCAGGCATCAGGGCTGCAGCTGCCGGTGATCGAATCCCCTGAGGAGACGCCGGAGCAGGTGGCTTCGCTTCAGGCCGAGATCCGCCGGCTGGCCAGGTCTCGAAAAGCCGTCGTCCTGGCCCACAATTATCAGCGGCCCGAGGTCCAAGATGTGGCCGACTACGTCGGCGATTCGCTCGGTCTCTCCCGCCAGGCCGCGGCGACCGAAACCGGTGTGATCATCTTCTGCGGTGTGCACTTCATGGCCGAAACGGCCGCCATCCTCTCGCCTCAGAAACGGGTGTTGCTGCCCGATCTGCGCGCGGGATGCTCGCTCGCCGCAACCATCACGGCAGAAGACGTCCGGCAGTGGAAGTCGAAATTCCCCGGGTATATCGCGGTCGGGTATGTGAATACCACGGCCGAGGTCAAGGCGGAGCTCGACTACTGCTGCACCAGCGGCAACGCGCTCGACGTCATCGATGCCATTCCGGCCGACAAGGGCATTCTCTTCCTCCCCGACTTCTTTCTGGGCAGCCACATGCGGCGAATGCGGCCGGAGCGGCGGATCGAGGTCTGGATGGGTGAATGCCACGTGCACAAGGGAATCCGGCCAGACCTCCTGAACGAGGCACGCGCGGCGTACCCCAAGGCCGAGGTGCTGGTCCACCCGGAATGCGGCTGCGCCGGTCAGCTGATCTACAGCGTCGGCCAGGGGGACATCGATCCCGATGGCCTTCACATTACTTCAACCGAGGGTATGATCCGTGCCGTAACTCAGCGACCGGCGAAGCAATTCATCGTCGCGACCGAGACCGGCATCATTCACCGGATGCGGCAGGTCGCACCGGACAAGCAGTTCATCCCCGCGGACCCCGAAGCAGTCTGCGCGTTCATGAAAACGATCACCCTCACCGGGGTGCGCGATTCGCTCGCTCTGGACCGCTACCACGTCACTGTTCCCCCCGACATCGCCAGGCGGGCGCGCGGGGCCATCGACCGCATGGTGGCCCTCGGGTAAGTGCCCTCTTTGTCCTCCAAACGCATGATCGAGCGTATCGCCGCCGCGGCTCTGGCCGAGGACGGCCGGCTCGACATCACCAGTACCCTTACGGTTTCGCCCGGGATTCCGGCCGGCGGTGTCATCGAATACAGGAGCGGCGGAGTCCTCTCGGGCATTGCCTACGCCGACGCGGTGGCCGGGCTATGCGGCTGCAGAGTCGAATGGACCGCCGGTGAGGGGAATACGGTGCTTGCGGCCGCGGCGGTAGGGGTGGCGCGGGGAGACCTCGATAATATCCTGCGTGCCGAACGGCCCCTGCTGAATTTTCTGCAGCGAGCCTCGGGGATCGCGACGGCGACCCGCGTTTTCGTAGAGGCCGTCCAAGGCACACGCTGCCGAATTCTCCATACTCGGAAGACCGCACCGGGGCTTCGATCGCTCGACATCGCGGGGGTACTGGCCGGTGGAGGGCATCCTCACCGGGCGGATCTCAGCCATGAGGTCATGGTGAAGGACAATCACTGGCGCGCGCTCGCCCAAGAGGGCGCCGACCTGGACCAGGCCCTGGCGCAAGCCAGGAAACGCGGCGTCGTCGCCCTGTACGTGGAAGTCGAATCTGTCGAGCAGGTCGAGCTGGCTTGCTCCGCGGGGGCCACCCGGCTGGTGGTAGACAACCAGAGGCCGGAGACGGTGCGCGCGTGGGCTCAGCTTGCGCGGGAGCGTAAGCCGGGAATCGAGGTCGAGGCGACAGGGGGGATTTCGCTCGCCAACGTTCGTGAATACGCCGAGGCCGGCGCGGACTTCATCTCCATCGGGGCGCTCACGCATAGCGCCAAGGCGGCGGACATCGCCATCGAGGTCAGGATCTGAACTGCCTCGGTTCATCAGCGGCCGGGTTCTTCCTGGACCAGGCCCTCCAGGCGACATAGGCCGGAATACCCAGCAAAATAATTCCGAAGGTGACGCCGGTGTTCTTTGGGTCGGTCCAGAGGGCGTTCACCATCATCCCCACGGACGCCAGCAGAAACAGGATGGGCACCACCGGATACCCCCAGGTACGGTAAGGCCGGGGAAGGTCGGGACGACGACGCCTCAGTACGAACACCGCACCCACGGCCAGAGCATAGAAGGGCCAGATGCCCAGAATGAATTTGTCGGCCAGCTGCTGGAAATCATTGAGCAGAACGTAGACCACGCCAAGAACGGTCGCCAGCCAGATGGCGACTGAGGGACTATGATATCGAGGCGACACCCGCGCGATGCGCTGGAAGAACAGGCCGCGGTCAGCCATGGCAAAGAAAATTCGGGGTCCGGTCATCATCGAGCCGTGGAGGGTGCCGAAGCAGGAGATCATCACCACGAGGGAGATGATGGCGCCGGCGTAGCGTCCCAGCACCGGAATTCGCTCCGCCGCCGTAGCGGCAATGAGAGGTGACTTGGCCATTTCCGGCAAGGGGACCAGGTAGATATACGCGACGTTAAGGAGCAGATAGATGACCAGGATGCCGAAGGTGCCCACAATCAGCGCCATCGGGAGCGTGCGGCCAGGGTTCTTGACCTCCCCGCCCATGAACGAGAGGTCGGCCCACCCGTCGTAAGTCCACATGATGGCAATCAGGGCCGTGCCCATCAACGAGAAGTTCAGGCCCCCGCTCCACGCCGGACTGAAGTGCTCCCAGCTGCCATCACCCGCGCCAAAGGCAAGCAGGACCAGAGCCGCCAGCGCACCATATTTCGCGATAGTCGCAAGGTTCATGACCACGGCCGCGCGGCTGACTCCGAGGTAATTGAGCAGGCCAACGGCCACCACGGCGACGGCCGCCACGAGGCGCACCTGCATCGGTGTGAGCCGGATGAAGTATCCCAGGTACTCAGCGAAAATGGTGGCGATGGCGCCGAGGGCGGAGGCCCTGATGACTGCTAGCTCTGACCAGCCGAAGAGAAAGGCAGGCAGCGGGCCAAAAGCTTCGAGGATATACGCGAAGACCCCACCCGACCGGGGGAGTGCCCCTGCCAGCTCGGCGATGGTGAGCGCGCCGAACAGCGCAATCAGCCCACCGAGGACCCAGGCAAGAAGGACCGGCCCCGGTTCCTGGAGGCGTTCGGCCGCGCTCGCGGGAACCCGGAAGATGCCGCTCCCGATGGTTGAGCCCACGAGCACCGCCACCGCACTCCAGAGCCCGAGGTGCCGGGGAAGCCGTTCACCCCACGCATCGCGTTCAGGGAGCATGGACCCCAATATATCCTTGACAAGGCTCTTTCAGCCGCTGTTCTTTCGGCTCTCCCCGGGCCATAGAATCGGATGGATCGGGTCACCGTCTCTGGGCCTGCCCTGCACTTAATGAATTCCTTGAAACCGGACCCCACCCGGCTGCTTCGCCGCCTGGCATGGACTGGCGCGGTCCTGGCCTTCGGCCTGATCGTGCTCGGCGGTGTCGTCCGCATTACCGGCTCCGGCATGGGGTGCGGGGACCACTGGCCCCTCTGCAATGGGGAGTGGTTCCCCCCGCTCGACCTGCCCACCATGATCGAGATCGGCCACCGGTGGGCGGCGGCACTGGTGAGCATTCTGGTGCTCGCGATGACCGCCGTTGCCTGGATCCAGCACCGGGGCGAACGACGGCTCAGGACTCCCGCAACGCTGGCGCTCGTCCTGTTGGTGGCTCAGGTGCTGCTGGGCGCCGTCACGGTCAAGCTGGCGCTTCCACCTTGGGTCGTCATCACCCACCTGGCTAACGCGATGGCGCTGCTGGCGGTGATCCTTTTGACCGCCCTTCGTGCGGGTGCCAAGGCTACCACTCACGTGCGGCATGCGGCGCATGGCCAGGTGCTGGCCACCAGCGCCCTGGGCTTTGTTGTCATTCTGTTTGGAGCCCAGGTGGCCAACTTCCACGCGGGCCTTCTTTGCCTCGGTTTCCCGCTCTGCAACGGCGTGATCCTCCCGCCTGCCAGTCCACTGGCGTTCCTGCCCTGGGCCCATCGGGCGCTGGCCTTCGGATTTCTGGCCCTTGTCGTCGGGCTGGCGGTCCGCCTGAGCCGTCGCTCGGACCCTTCCAGCCGGGATCTCCGGCGCTCCGTCGCCGTGGTGGTGGCCCTTACGGTCCTTCAGATTGGTCTGGCAGCCGCCATGGTGCTCGAACTCCTGCCTCCAACCCTTCGGGCCGCACACCTACTGATGGGTACGCTGATCTGGGCTGGGCTGGTGATCCTGGCCTTCTACTCAGCCCGCACCCCAGTCGAGGTGGTCGAGCCGGTGGGTGAGTCGGTGGTTTCGGAGCACCCGGCAGGCGCGGTGCTGCCCAGACCATCCCTCCTGGCCGATCTAGTCACCCTGACCAAGCCCCGGATCATCTCTCTGCTGCTAGTGACCACTGTGGCCCCGATGTTCATCACCCCGGCGGGACTCCCATCCGTATCGCTCGTGCTCTGGGTAATTCTGGGCGGCTATCTCATGGCGGGCGGCGCAAACGCGATCAACATGTGGTTCGACCGGGATATCGACGATAAAATGAGTCGGACGCGGCTGCGCCCCATTCCGGCGGGCAGGATTTCCGCCACCCTCGGCCTGGCGTTCGGGATCGCGCTTGGACTCCTGGCCTTCGCGGTGTTCTGGTACAGGGTGAACTCGCTGAGTGCGTGGCTGGCGCTCGGTGGGCTCCTTTTCTATGTCTTCATCTATACCATGTGGCTCAAGCGGTCGAGCCCGCAGAACATCGTGATAGGCGGCGCGGCCGGAGCCTTTCCGCCGCTGGTAGGATGGGCGGCGATGACCGGGCGCCTCGATCTCGCAGCCATCTACCTGTTCGCCATCATCTTCTACTGGACCCCCCCTCACTTCTGGGCCCTCGCTTTGATCAAGCGCGCCGAATATGCCAAGGCGGGAATCCCGATGATGCCGGTGGTGCGGGGGGAGGAACGCACCAAGTTCGAGATGCTGGCGTACACCCTGATTCTGTTGCCGCTGACGCTGATGCCGGCGTTCTTCGGGGCGCTGGGGGCGTTCTATGGGGTTGCGGCAGCACTACTGGGCGCACGGCTGCTCTGGTATTGCATCCGGCTGCTCCGTGAGCAGTCGATAACCCCACTCGCCTGGCGGATGTACCGCTACTCCCTCCTCTACCTGGCGCTGCTTTTTGTCGCCATGGGCATCGATCGGGCGCTCCCATTCGGCCATCGGACGGCCCGGGTACCCGTGCTCATCCTCGACCAGCCAGAGCAGGATCTGGCAACACCCACGGGTGGTCACCACGGTCACTGAGGCGCCGGCAGGGAAGCACCCCGAGGCAGGTGCTCTCAAACGACGCCTCCCGCCCCCAGGACGCCTGGTCCGACTCTGGCCCCGGGTACGGCAGTACCGCGGAATGCTCGCTCTGGCCACCCTCACTCTCGTGCTCAGCGCCTTGCTGGGCCTCGCGTTTCCCATGGTGGTCCGGTACCTCCTCGATGCCGCCTTCATCCAGAAAAACCGCGCGGTGCTCGATCGAATCGCTATCGGGCTGGTGTTGCTGTTCACCGTCCAGGCGGGCCTGAACTACGCCCAGACATACTTGCTCAGCGCCGTGGGAGAGCGCGTCGTTGCCGGCATCAGGCAGGAGCTGTTTGCCCGGCTGCTGCTCATGTCGCCCGGGTTCTTTGCCGAGCGCCGTACCGGCGAGCTCACCAGCCGGCTCACGACCGATATCGGTTTGCTCCAGGGGGTTCTGAGTCATCAGATCGCCGAGTTCTCCCGCCAGATCCTGGCCCTGGTGGGTGGGATAATCCTTCTCACCCTCATGCAGCCCCAGCTCACCCTCACCGCCCTCGCCGTGGTGCCGCTGGTGGTGGGCTCCGCGCTCTTTTTCGGGCGACGACTGCGGCGTATGACCACCTCGGTCCAGGACAAGGTGGCCGACGCCACGGCGGTGGCGGAGGAGGCGTTCAGCCAGATCCGGACTGTCCAGAGCTTCGTGCAGGAGCCCGCCGAGCGGGACCGGTACGGGGAACGGATCGGCGAAAGCGTCCGGGCGGCACTGGTGCGGGCCCAGATCCGGGGTGTGTTCTTTGGAGTCCTGACCTTTTCGACCTTCGTCGGCATCGTCATTGTGCTCTGGCAGGGCGGACTGCTGGTGCTCGAAGGGCAGCTCACGCCAGGTGAGCTGGTTCAGTTCCTGTTATACACCATCACCATCGCCGCGGCGATCGGTGCATTGGCGTCTTTCTTCAGCAGCTATCAGGAAGCCGTGGGCGCTGCCCAGCGAGTGTTCGAGATCCTGGAGATGGCTCCGGCAATCGCCGACCCAATATCGCCGACCCAGCTGCCGTCACCGGCGACTGGAAACGTCACGTTCGAAAGCGTCTTCTTCCGCTACCAGAACGACCCGGCGCTGCCCTGGATCATCGAGGGAATCACCCTAGCTTGCCGGCCGGGCGAGGTAGTCGCCCTGGTAGGTCCCTCAGGAGGCGGCAAGACGACGCTGGTCTCGCTGCCCCCCCGGTTCTGGGATCCGGATCGGGGTCGTGTCCTCCTCGACGGGATCGACATCCGGTCGCTCCGCCTTGCCGACCTGCGGAGCGCCATCGCCATTGTGCCCCAGGATCCGGCGCTGTTCAGCGGA